>CAXMOQ010000062.1:0-13691 GCA_964195015.1 uncultured Flavobacteriaceae bacterium
AACCTTGGCCTTTAACCAATTATAATAGCCACTTGGACTAACTCAAAATGATTTTGACTTGACGTACAAAGAACTACAAGAAAATGGATTTGCCAGAAAATAAATCTGTGGAACAATGAATCTTCCAACTTCGCTTGTGAATCTCTATCCCAATGTATAACTTTTGTGTAGCAGTGATTTGAGTTTTCATATCTTATCGTTTTTGTGATCTTTAAAGACACTCGACTTACTGCTTTTTCATGGATGCTAAATTAATTGCTAGTACAAGCCTACTTACAAAAATCCTCCCACGCCCAAAGCGTGGCAGGTCTAAATTTTCTATTCGGTTTGTATTTGCTAAATTAGGTGCTTAAAAATCCGCTACTTTTCATATACAAGAACGGTAAACGAACCTCTTCAAAAAATAAAGCGGTCCGTTTCTTTTTCATGAGATTCCGTTTGCGCAGGAATTTATAAAGCAGATTTAAACTGCTCTAAAAAGCGAACATCGTTTTCACTTAACATACGAATATCGCTAATTTGATGAAGTAATAAAGCAATACGATCAATACCCATACCGAAAGCAAAACCAGAATACACTTTAGAGTCTATTCCGCAGTTTTCCAAAACATTAGGATCTACCATACCACAACCCATAATTTCCAGCCAGCCCGTGCCTTTGGTCATCTTGTAATCGGTTTCGGTTTCCAGACCCCAATATACATCGACTTCTGCGCTTGGCTCCGTAAATGGAAAATATGATGGTCGCAATCTAATTTTAGATTTCCCAAACATTTCGGTGGTGAAATATTGCAGCGTTTGTTTAAGGTCGGCAAAGCTTACGCCTTTATCAATATATAAACCTTCTACTTGGTGGAAAAAGCAATGTGACCGCGCCGAAATAGCTTCATTTCTATAAACGCGTCCTGGAGAAATTGTACGTATTGGCGGTTTGTTGTTTTCCATATAACGCACCTGTACAGAACTGGTGTGCGTGCGCAATAGAATATCAGGGTTGGTTTGAATAAAGAAGGTATCCTGCATATCGCGCGCTGGATGATATTCTGGCAAATTCAATGCTGTGAAATTATGCCAATCGTCTTCTATTTCTGGACCTTCACTTACGTTAAACCCTATGCGAGAAAAGATATCGATAATCTGATTTTTAACCAGAGATATGGGATGTCGTGCCCCAATTTCGATAGGCTCGCCAGAGCGTGACAAATCGCCATAAACACCTTTAACCTCTTCTTTACTTTCTAGCTCGTCCTTTAAAGCTTTAACTTTATCTTCAGCCGTTTTCTTAAGCTTGTTTATGCTTAGTCCAAAATCTTTTTTCTGGTCATTCGCGACATTCTTAAATTCGGCAAAAAAATCATTTAACAAACCTTTTTTACCTAAATATTTTATACGAAACGCCTCAACCTCTTCCATGGATTGTGTTGTAAATGCTTCTGCTTCATCTATGAGTTCTTTAATCTTATCTATCATGGTTTGGCTTCAAAATAATGAGCAAATTTAATGAATCTTATTCTATAAATTCTGTTTCAACAAAATAGTTTACAATGGCTTCTTTCATTAAAACACTTTGCTCGCCTGCTTTTAAATGTGGTAATTCTTCTATTACTTTATAATGTGGCCAGCCATCGTCGTCTACAAAATCAAATGCATAATAACCGTAAGGCATAAGCAACTTACAAATCGCAATATGCATGAGGTCTAATTTGTGATCTTTTTTAAACGTTTTATCTAATTGCCCTAGTTCCTGAATTCCTATTAAATAGATAATGGCATCGAGGTCTAAAGCATCGCCATCAGCAAATTGATCGGACAGCTTCTCCACGACTAAATCCCAACGTTCTTTTAATTGTTCGTCTCTTGACATAATTTTTCCTGCGAATGCAGAAATTTTATTAATGTTTATACTAAATTTTAAAACGCAAAGTTAATAAACATAGTAGTGACTATTATTATTTTATATTTGATAAATTTATTTTGGACATGAGTATTTTAGATATCATTTTAGGAGCATTGCTTTTATTCGGGCTTATTCGCGGTTTTATGAAAGGGCTTTTTGTTGAGGTCACTTCGCTCGCCGCATTAATTGTAGGTATTTATGGAGCGATTCACTTTAGCAATTTTGTCGCAGATTTTTTAGAAAATCACGTAGATTGGGACGAAAAATATATTAATATCACAGCCTTTGCCATAACGTTTGTCATTATTGTTATTGCTATTGCCATGGTTGGAAAAGCACTTACAAAGCTTGCCGATTTTGCAGCTCTTGGTATTTTAAATAAAATTCTTGGTGCTGTTTTTGGTGGATTAAAAATTGCATTGATTTTAAGTGTGCTCTTAATTATATTTAGCAAAGCGAATAAGACTATTCCTTTTATGAGTGACGAAGACCTGAAAGATTCTGTACTTTATAGTCCTGTGAAATCCCTTACACCCATGCTATTCCCAAATTTAATAACGGAAGGGAACGCTACTAAAGACGATTTAGAAAATGAAGCCTAAAAAAAGGGCGTTTAAAAACTATAATAACTCTACGCTTCCTGTCGAGAGTTTATAAATGCCCCCAACAATATTAATTTCACCTTTTTTCTCCATTTCCTTTAAAATAGGGCTTCTCTCTCTTATTCTAGTCATGGTGAGTTTTACATTGTTCTTAACTGCTTTCGCTACAAATTTTGCATTAGTAGAATCAGCTTTTCCTTCAACTTCCAGAGAAGCCATTTTAACTGCAGGCATAATATTCTCTAACATTGCGGTTATATTCCCAAGTTCAACGCCGTCGCAAGCTGCCTTCACAGCACCACAACTTTCATGACCTAATACCAACACTAATTTACTCCCAGCAGCTTTACACGAATACTCTAAACTCCCAAGAATATCGGTGTTCTCGAAATTACCAGCCACACGGGCTACAAAAATATCCCCAATGGTCTGATCGAAAATAGTTTCAACTGGCACTCTAGAATCAATACAAGACAAGATTACTGCTTTTGGATATTGTCCTCCTATGGTTTGAAAAACCAATGTCTTATTGTCTTTTTCCTGTAAATTATTTGAAACAAATCGCTCATTTCCTTCGACTAAATCTTGCAAAACAGATGAAGGCGTTAATGCGTTTTGTTCTTCTTTAGATATCGGTGTGTCTTTTATCATATCGCTTTTAGTTTTTGCTTGCATTTATTTTAATCCAACTCAAGCAATCATCAAATGTTTTAAATATATGTTCTTTAGGTATTAAATCGGGTATAATATCAATTCGTTCTAGCATATATCTAGGTTGCTCAAGGACATCGACAAATAATACATGTTTGCCTTCCTTTTTTAAGTCCATCAAAATATCTTCCATAGCATACAGGCCAGATTGATCTATATATGGCATTCTATCCATTCTAATAACTACAGTCGAAGCTGTTTCCGGTATTTGCTTTGACAATTGTTGAAAACTACTTGTAGAGCCAAAAAACAACGGCCCTTTTATATGTTTAATGAACACTTCGTCTTTTAAGGTTACAGGAAAATCTCCTTCATCTTCCCAAGCTTTCTCTTCTTTCAATGATTTTACGTCAGAACGCTCTGCAGCAACATCGCCAATCTTTTTCATAAACATCAAAGATGCTATAATTAGGCCAATCCCTACAGCGTAAACCAAATTCCAAAAGGTTGAAAGTACGAGAACAACAAGCATAATTAATACCTCCGAACTTAACTTGAATGGTCCAAATTTAATGTCTCTTGGCAAGCTAGGAATAGCTTTTAATCCTTTATAGTCCATAACTCCAATTCCTACCGTAATTAAAATCCCCGCTAATACCGCCGCTGGAATTTTAGAGGCTATTGGCCCTAAAACCAAAAGCACAAACAGCAACATAATTCCTGATATCATGCCGGACAATTTCATTTTCCCGCCTGCATTAATATTTACAACCGTTCTTATCGTGGCACCTGCACCAGGTATTCCTCCAAAAATTGCTGCTACACTATTCCCAATACCTTGACCTATAAGTTCCTGGTTTGGTTTGTGTTTGGTTTTAGTCATATTATCGGCCACAACGCTGGTAAGTAAAGAATCTATTGCGCCTAGAAAAGCAAGCGTTATTGCTGTAAAAATGTAGGGTGTAATATTACCAAAACTAAAGCCTGTAAAGATTTTTAAATTTGGAATTGGAAGACCGCCCGGAATTTCTTCGATAGGAATATATGCTAATTTAAAACCATAGGCGATACCCGACATGACTATCAACGCCACTAATGTACTTGGCACTGCTTTCGTAATCCGTTTAAAACCGTAAATAATGAGTATGGTACAAAGCGCCAAAATTAATTCTAACCAATTAATATGTTGTAATGCTCTTGGTAAAATCTTAATGGCTCCTAATGCCCCAGAAGCTTCTCCTGAAGCTAGGGATTGAGATTCTTTTAAAATATCGTTTTCAGTAATATGATCTGCGCGGTTTACGGTTTCCTTAAAATTTTCTAAAACCAAAATGCCTTCGCCAGCTTCTTCTTTAAGAATATTCTCAAGGATTAACTCTTCCGCCTGTGGCTTAAACTGATTAACAAATTCGGTGTCCTCTTTAGGGTAATACCCAATGGCAGGTAAAATTTGAGTTACCAAAATAATAACGCCAATGGCTGTCATAAAACCCGAAACAACGGGATACGGAATATATTTAATGTATTTTCCAAAACCCATGAAACCAAGCCCTACTTGAAAAAACCCGGCTAATAAGAAAACTGTTAGTATGATTGGCAATGCCTTTGAAACATCGCCATCATTAATTGCAATGATGCCTGCAATCATAACCATACTTATAGCAGTCATTGGTGCTGTTGGTCCAGAAATTTGTGTGTTGGTGCCACCAAAAAGTGCGGCAAAAAAGCTTAAAAATATAGCGCCATATAATCCGGCACTTGGGCCCAATCCAGATGAAACTCCAAAGGCTAAAGCAAGAGGTAAGGCTACTATACCTGCGGTAATTCCACCAAAAGCATCACCTTTTAAGTTTGAGAAAAAGTTTTTCATTGGTTTAAATTTATTTATTTTTTACTGGTCGGTTGTAATTCGCCATTAAGGATATTCGCTGGTAACAAGATCTATTACGACTAATCTCATAATATGGGATTAAATATAGATTATAAAAAATTGAAATACAATAATCCCATTCAATTGAAAACGAGGAGATGTCTTTCTGCCGAAATAATTTTATAATATCTACAACCAATGATTAAAGCTCTTTAATGTCTTCGCTAGAGATCCAACCTGTTTTACCGTCGGTAAGTTTAATCTTTTTCCAGTCATTTACAGTATCTAGAATTTGAACCTTGGTGCCTTCATGCAATCTAAAAGCTTCTTTACTGCGTAAATTTGGTTCGCTCTTTACTTGAGATTCTTGAACGTATACTATGGCAGGTTTATCCTTTTTTACCAAGTTATACTTTTGAAAAGCCAATGTTAAAGTAAGGAACATAATAAACAAAGAAGCCAAACTTCCTATAAACGCTAAGCGTTTTTTAGAGGTTGAATAGGTAAAATAATAAAATAGAAAAAGAACAACAAAAAGGAGTACTGAAACCACAGCCAAGATTGCCCAATCATCAAAACTCAAAAGGTGTATCACATTGTTTATAATTTTTGAAAAACCAACATCTGGGATAACATCTATGGCATCAATGGTCATGTTTTTAGCAAACGCCATATTGTTTATTACGTCGGCATCATTTGGAGATAATTGCAAAGCTTTCTCATAATAATAGATGCTTGGTGCAATATTATTGAGTTTGTAATGTGCGTTTCCCAAATTAAAATACAAGGCTTCCGAATGCTCTCCAGAATCAAGTATGGCGTTATACTTATCGATTGCTTCGGCATATTTTCCATCATTATAAAGTGTGCTTCCCTGCTCAAATAATGTTTCATTTTGAGCCGTAACTATCGTGCTTAAAAATAATACAACTATGTAAAGGGATTTTTTCATTATATGCTTCACTTTTCTCAAAATAATTTAACGTATTTGTTTATCGATTAGTGAAATTGTTTTAGCCGCCTTGTCATAATCCTGTTGCATTTCAACTTGTGTTATTGGCGTATAACGCGCCAACTCACAATTCTCTAAAAGACCGATGAACGCAGTAATTGATGATTCAGTAACGCGTTTTTTATTAAGAAAATCGTTAATTCTTTCTTTACTAAATTCACTGGTCTCAATATTGAGTTTCGCTTTTAAATAATTGTGCAATGCTTTTTCCAGAGCGATATAAAATGCTTCTTTTTGCCCTAATGATTTCTTGGCAGTACTTAAATATTTCTTTGCCAATTTATCAGCTTTTCTTATGCGATTGCCACTAACATCTGCATCACGTTCTGCCTTTTTCTTTCTAATAACAATAGCAAAAGGAATGGCTAAAAACGGTATTAATAAAGCGCTCCAAAACAGTTTGGTCTTGAAGAAATACGTGGGTTTAATCGTTGTTAAATTGGGCTTCGATTTAATAAAAGAAAACTGATCATTACTAAAAACAACACGTTGCTTACCCTTACCAGAGGAAGCAACTACATTATCGGAAGTTGCATTATTTGAAGGCCCTTCGAATACATCAATTACGATTTCATCTGAATAAAGGCGTTTATATTTTTCAGTTTCTAAATCGAAATAAGAAAATGATATACTCGGTATCGGGTATTTCCCTTTAAATTGTGGCACGATAGTATAACGCTCGGTTCGAGAACCTTGCATCCCATTGAGTGTCGTGTGAATTTTATCATCCTTTTCTGGTTCATAAACTTCCAGTGAACTCGGCACTGTTAGTTTTGGTAGCTCAAAAAGTTTAAGGTTCCCTTTCCCGCTAATTTCAACTTTAGCCTGAAAGGATTCTGAAGCTTTTAATTCGTTTTTGGACGAAGAAACATTCAAGTCATAAGTTCCAACAGCTCCAGTAAAATCCACTGGTTTTCCCGTTTCCGGTAAAGGCTTCACGTGAATCGTCCTGTTCCCCGCCGATACTGTTTTATGGACTTGTGTCATTAAACGGCCTCCAAAAATATCACGCCTGTTGGTTGGTACGTCTACAGTAATATCCAAACTTAATGGCTCGATATTGAGCTTTCCTGTTTTTTGAGGATACAAAACCGTTTTACGAAGCACAACGTAACGATAATCTTCGCCATTATATGTTCCATTTAAAACTTTTAAGCCTTTCATATCTATATTCTGACTCCAAAAATCGTTAAATCTTGGATTGTCTATTTCGCGCCAATTACTAACGCCTGTGTTTGGCGATACATAAAGCTTATAGATTACCGTAATGGCTTCATTTAAATAAGGATTCGCTTTAGAAACCTCTGCAACTAAATGAATGTTTTCATCTGCTAGGTAATCTACGTTATTTGGATCATTTGGTTTATCTACTGCTGCAGTGACCGTAACGATTTTGGGCAAGGTCTTATAGATTTGGCCGTCAATTTCAATGGAAGCTTGTTTAATTTTAAACGCACCCTGTTTTTTTGGTGACAGGAAATAGCTATAGGTTTTAGAATAAGACCGTTTTCCGTTGATCCAGGAGTTACTAACGGCTTGATTCGGACCACCAACCACTGTGAAGTTTGCAAAATCAGGCGGATTAAAATTATCCCCATCCTTATTCATTTCAAAATCAACACGCAAACGCTCGTTAATCCCAAGCTTTTTTTTGCTAACATTTACTTCAAATGTAATTTGAGCAGAAGCAATACTTGATGTAAGTATTATTAATATAATCGTTATGAGTTTAATTAGCTTCATTATAAAAATTTACGGTTTACGACTTATGATTTACAATTTTAAAATTACTTAAAATCAAAATTCGCTAACCGACATTGGTTTTACCAATCTTTTTCGTTTTCTATTTTAACGCCTTTTTGTTTTTCGGCATTTATTTTTTCTTGCACTTTCTCTTCTTGGTTATTCATGGCCTCTAGCAAGTTTTTTATTTGCTGTGGTGACATTTGTCTTGGTTGCGGTTGTTGAGGTTTTTGTTCTTCATTCTTTCCTTTATCGTCTTTTTCGTCTTTAGGCTTTCCTTCTTCATCTTTGTCCTTGTCGCCTTCCTCTTTATCTTCGTCGCCTTCGTCCTTTTTATCTTCCTTATCGTCGCCTTCTTTATCTTTTTGGTCTTCGTTCTCTTTATTTTCGTCTTTGTTCTCGTCTTCTTTATCCTGATCGTCCTGCTGGTCTTGTTGCTGCTCTGCACATTCCTTTGCTATCCCAAGGTTGTAGCGTGTTTCATTATCGGTTGGATCATTTCTTAATGCATTTTTAAAAGCCTCTACAGCCTCCTTGCATTGTTTGTTTTTCATTAAAATATTACCAATATTATGAAATGCCTTATGTTTTTCTGCTTTATCTATGGCGCTTTTTGCCGCTTGTTCATGACGATATAAGGCTTCGTTGAAACTTCCTTTTTCATAATATGCGTTTCCTAAATTGTAGGTTCCAGCGACACTGGTTGGCTCTTCTGAAATAGCTCTTCTGTATTCCATTTCTGCTGAAACAAATTCGTCTTCATTTAATAATTCATTGCCTTGATAAACATAATCATTCGCCTTTTTTAAAGCTATTAGTTTCTCTTTATCTTCTTCTTGTGAAAAAGATATTAAGGATGTGAATGCTATTAAAACCAATCCAATATGTTTAAATACTTGTTTCATCTTAAATTCTAATATATAAAACCTCTACTTTTTGTCCGTTAAAAATTTTATAAAATATTGTTATAAATTTCAATTCATGCAATTTCCGTCTACGCGGAAATTAGAGATTCTCATTAAATAAATTCAATTTCTTCAGCCATTCCGTTTTTCGTTCTAATAGGAAGATATCAAGAAATAGGAAGAAAATCCCGATGACTAAAAACCATTGGAACTGGTCTTTGAAATCGGCAAATTGTTTTGCTTCAAATTCTTTTTTATCCATACTATTCAAAATCTCTCTAATACTTTCTACAACATCGCTGGTGTTTTTACCATTTATGTAAGCACCATTCGCTTCTTGGGCAATGTTTATAAGGATCTCTTCATTTAAACGTGTAATTACGGTTTCACCTTGCTTGTCTTTTTTATAATTAAGCACAATGCCATCGCGCTTAATGGGAATTGGACCTCCCTTGATATCGCCGACGCCAATGGTGAAAATCCTGATGCCTTCCTCACTCGCTGCTTCGGCTATACTTGCAGCTTCTTCGTTATGGTCTTCGCCGTCAGAAATAATGATTAATACTCTATTGGTTTGCTCTTCATCATCATAGTAGGTCATAGCCAATTTAATGGCTTCGTTTATGGCCGTTCCTTGTGATGATAACATGTCTGTATTCATACTTTGCAGGAACATTTTAGCCGAAGCATAATCCGTTGTAATTGGAAGCTGCGGAAATGCTTTTCCTGCGTACGCAATAATCCCAACACGATCACTTGCCAGATTATTGATGATTTGCGTTACCAACTGTTTCGATTTCTCTAAACGATTTGGTGCAATGTCTTCGGCCAACATGCTTTTAGAAACATCTACAGCAAATACGATATCAACACCTTCACGTTTAACGGTTTCCAGTTTCGTTCCAATTTTTGGGTTCACTAATGCTATGGCAAGACAAGCAAAAGCGAGGCTTAAGATTATTATTTTTAAAACAGATTTGAATACGGATCTATTCGGGCTTAATTTATCTAATAATCGTTTATCTGCAAATTTGTTTTGGGTTTTATGCTTCCAAATTTGTAGCACCAAAAAAAATACTAGCATCACTGGAATGATAAGTAAAAGCCAAAACCATATTTTTTCTTCTAATTGATACATATTTATTCCCTGCGAAAGCAGGAATCTCATTAATTATTCTTCGTTTTTTGTTTGTTTAGTTGTTTTATCACTAATTCACTAATCCATATTCTAAAATTCCAAATTCTACGCTTTGGAAAGCTCAATAAGGTCTTAATTGTCTTTTATCTTTGTCCTATTGTCCTGATTCTTTTTAAACAAAACTTCTAAAAATTGTAATTCTTAATAATAACTCTAAAATGAGCAATAAACCTGCTAATAAAACAAAAGCACGATATTTCTCTTCGTAATTATAGAACTTAAATTCTTCAATCTCGGTTTTCTCAAGTTTATTAATCTCTTCATAAATCTCAACCAGTTTTTTGTTGTTTGTCGCTCTAAAATATTTTCCGCCTGTAACTTGGGCAATCTCTTCTAGTAGTTCTTCATCAATCTCTACCTGCACCCGTCCGTATTGAAAACTTCCATTAGGCAAAATAGCAATTGGCGATAATGCCATACCATTTGTTCCTAAACCGATTGTGTATGTTTTAATCCCGTATTCTACAGCCAATTCACTTGCTATCTTGGGATCGATAAATCCTGAATTATTAACACCATCGGTCAATAAAATAATGACCTTACTTGTTGCCTTGCTATCTTTTAATCGGTTTACTGCTGTTGCCAAACCCATGCCAATAGCGGTTCCGCCTTCGATAATCGTGTTGTATTTAATATCTCTTAATGAGCGTAATACAATAGATTTATCGCTTGTTATAGGCGTTTTGGTATAGCTTTCCCCGGCATATTCTACAAGTCCGATTCTATCATTTGGCCTGCCTTTAATAAACTCGGACGCTACCTTCTTTAACGCTTCAAGCCGATTGGGCGATAGATCTTTTGCCAACATACTCGCAGAAACATCAATCGCCATAACAATATCTATTCCTCTTGTGGTTTTTGTTTTAGTCGATACATCGACCGTTTGAGGTCTTGCAAGTGCCATGATCAATACTGCTAAAGCCAGTAAACGTAAAACAAAGAGTAGATGTTTTATTTTTGGTAGCACCGAATTGGTAACTTTAAAACCTTTTATACTCGATATTTTAAGTTCGGCAGTTTGTTTTTTATGTTTGAAAATATACCATAGCATGGACAGTGGAAGCAATAATAGCAACCAGAAAAATTCTTTGTTTAAAAATTCTATGCCCTCAAACATTATTCTTCAGCTTTTTTAAGTTCTATTGAATTTAAAATTCGTTCCATCATCTGATCTGCATACACATCGTTCTCTCTCCAAACTAACACGACTTGTTGTACAATGTTTTCGGCTGTAAATCCTAATATGATATAATTCCCTTTTGCGGTTTGGTTTGGAATTATTGTTGGGAAATCGGCAACTCCAAAGGTTTTCAATCCTTCGGCTCCATTAGGTGTGACAAACTTTTCGTTTTGAACAATCATATTCTGAACACCTTTGCTTTCCCATATTTTAAAGCTTCGTTCTACGACTTGAGTTAAATCAATTTCTTGCTTTTCTTCACTTTCACTCTTTACCATGGTGGTACCAACAACAATATTAAACTGATCGATGAGACTGCCATATTCAAAAACAGTCATCTCTGCTTTTTGTTTAAGTTCTTCAGGAAGTTCAGGAGTTGTTCTTTTTAGCACTTTAGGTGTAGCAATGGTTATCGGTGGTACACCATACTCACTATTTACCCAATCGCCTTCTAAAAGCTCCATGCTTTCATGCCCAACAATGGTGTCTTTCACATAAGTAAAACCATATTTTATTGAGAAGCCTACATATGTCAAAATCATAAGAGAAATGACTATAACAGCCGAAATAATAATCTTTTTTCGTTTCTTTTTTTGCTCCAGTTCTTCTCTATATTGTTCGTTTAGAAGCTTTTCTTCTTCCGTAGGTTCAGGCAAAACTTCCTTTACATGATCTATTTCTATACCAATGGTATTTCTATCCAATTCTGCCAGAACAACATCGGGAGCAGACTTTGCGAATTTCACTAAATCGGCACGCTTTAATATCGTTTCCAGATTCTTAATGGTCTCTTTACTTAAATCGATTTGGTTTCCGTCTTTCAGTAAATTTAATCTGTCAACAAGTTCATTTGTTGTGCTTTCAAGCGCATGATCGTACACTCTTTCCTCGAGATAGTGTCTTATAATAAAGGTTAACTCTGAATAATATTCTTTTAATTCTGAATGTTTTAAATAATCACTTTCTTCAAGGTTTTTAAGTGCTAATTTCGCTCTGTCGTAAGGTGGTAAGAGTGCTATTTGTTCTTCTTCGGATAATGGTTTTTTACGCCAAACAAACCAATACAATAAACCTGAAACAATCGCCAGTGCCAGTAAAATATAAAGAAGGTATTTCCACCATTGGCTTGGACTTTTATCGACTTCAATAATGGGTTTGATATCGTATAAACCTTGTTTGGTGGTATCGACTAGGATATTTTTAACCTCAACTTTTAAGGAATCGGTAAAAAAGGTTTTATCTCCAATAATTATTTTTTGTCTTGGAATGGTGTATGCTCCAGAATCAAACTGTGTTAAGCCATATTTTTTGATTAGATTGAATTTAGCGTCCTGTTTCATGGTATCCATTTGGTAGGATTCAATCATTTCTAATGGCGAAAAAGTTTGCCCTTCTGGAAACACTACCAAAGCCGTAGAATCGACCTCAACTTGAATTTTATAGGTGATTTGTTCTCCAATTTTTATGGAAGTCGAATCGATTGAAAAGGTGATTTGAGAAAAGGAGAAGAAAGAGCATAGAAAAAAGAATAAAGACAAAGTGACCGAAGTGGAAAGACCGAAGACCGAAGCCCGTTTCTCTTCTACATTATAATTCTTATATCTAAAATCTAAAATCGTCATTTTAAAGTCGTAATTCGTTTTATCCTCTGCGTTTAAAATATCCCAATAGCTTTTTTACATAACTTTCGTCCACACGGCAATCGATAATACCTGCACCAGATTTTGCGAAACTATCTTTGTAGTATGCTACTTTTTCATGATAGAATTTTCCGTAGTTAAGTCTTACTTTTTTAGATGTTGTATTTACCAACATAAGCTCGCCTGTCTCCTCATCCTGCATTTGCACGATTCCTATATTTGGAATGTTTTCTTCTCGCTTATCATATACTCGAATGCCTGTGACATCATGTTTGCCAGAAACAATTTTAAGCGTTTGCTTGTAATCATCTGAAATAAAATCCGATAACAAAAAAACAATCGCCTTTTTCTTCATTACATTCGATAGAAACTTCAACGCTTCAACAATATTGGTTTGTTTGCTTTTTGGATGAAACTCTATCAGCTCACGAATAATTCGAAGCACATGTGAACGTCCTTTTTTTGGCGGAATATAAAGTTCGACTTCATCTGAAAATAAAATCAAACCTATTTTATCATTGTTCTGTGTCGCCGAAAAAGCTAAAGTTGCAGCTATTTCGGTAACCACTTCGTTTTTAAATTGTTCTTCGGTACCAAACAATTCTGAACCTGAAATATCTACCATAAGCATCATGGTAAGTTCACGCTCTTCTTCGAATACTTTAATGTAAGGCTCGTTGTAGCGCGCCGTCACATTCCAATCAATCGTCCTTACATCATCTCCATATTGATACTGTCGAACTTCACTAAACGTCATACCACGACCTTTGAAGGTAGAATGATATTCTCCTCCAAAAATATGATCAGACAAACGCCGTGTCTTAATCTCTATTTTGCGTACTTTTTTTAGTAATTCTTTGGTATCCATCCTTTTTTAGTAAACAGTTTACAGTCCCAGTTTGCAGTACTAAATATTCAGCTATACGTAATCAGACTAACTGTTTACTGCGACTGAATACTGCAAACTGATTTATGGTACTTCAATTTCATTTA
>CAXMOQ010000063.1:0-13537 GCA_964195015.1 uncultured Flavobacteriaceae bacterium
ACAATATTAACTTTTAGATAGATTAAAACCTATTTTATTCGATGAAATACATGAAATTTTAACATATTTAGCCGTTTAAAAGCTCTATTTCCAGCTGAATATCCTCCCAGTTTTGCATTAAGCCCTGTAAATCACTTTTCTTTTTTTGATAAGAATCAAAAAAATCTGGTTTAGAAACTACTTTAGCATAATTTATTTCAAGCTCTACATCTATACTTTTTAACTCCTTTTCGAGACTGTTAATTTGAGATTCGGTTTTACTTAATCTGTTATTTAATGACTTTAGCTTTTTTTGATCTTTATATGATTTGTTTTTATTTTCCTTTGGAGTATCCTTAATGACATTTCGTTTTTCTACTTCTCTTAAATTATCAACCTTACGTTGCTCAAGGTAAAAATCGATATCGCCTAAATACTCTTTTAACTTATGGTCTTTAAATTCATACACTTTATTGGTCAGCCCTTGAAGAAAATCACGATCGTGCGATACTAAAATCAAGGTGCCGTTAAACTTAATTAAAGCTTCTTTCAAAACGTTTTTGGATTTTATATCAAGATGATTAGTAGGCTCATCCATGATCAAAACATTAAACGGTTGTAATAACAATTTTGCCAATGCCAAACGATTACGTTCTCCTCCAGAAAGTACTTTCACATATTTTTCTACATCGTCTCCACGAAATAAGAACGCTCCTAGAATATCCCTTACCTTACTTCGGTTGGTCTCGTTTGCCGCATCTATCATGGTGTCTAAAACAGTTTTATTTCCGTTCAAATACTCGGCTTGATTTTGGGCGAAATATGCTATTTGAACGTTATGCCCCAATTTAAGATGACCCTGATGTGTTATTTCGCCAACAATAATTTTTGCAAGTGTCGATTTTCCTTGTCCGTTTTGCCCAACAAAAGCTGTTTTGGTATCCCTTTCTATAAACAAATCAATGCTCTTTAAAACTTGCTTTTCATCATAGTTCTTCGTTATGTTTTCGGCTTCAACAACTACTTTACCTGGTGTTATGGATACCGGAAAATTAAGTGTCATCACACTATTATCGTCTTCATCTACTTCTATGCGATCTATTCTGTCAAGTTTTTTTATAAGCGATTGCGCCATGGTGGCTTTTGAAGCTTTTGCCCGAAACTTTTCAATTAATTTCTCAGTCTGTTCAATTTGTTTTTGCTGATTTTTTTGAGATGCCAATTGTTGCTCTCTTATTTCTTCACGAAGCACTAAATATTTAGAATATGGCTTCGGATAATCGTAAATTCTGCCTAATGAAATTTCAATAGTTCTGTTGGTAACGTTATCCAAAAACATTTTATCATGCGATACAATAACCACAGCACCAGCATAATTTTTAAGAAAGCCTTCAATCCAAATAATAGATTCTATATCCAAATGGTTTGTGGGCTCATCTAATAATAATATGTCATTATTTTGAAGCAAAAGCTTTGCAAGCTCTATACGCATACGCCAACCTCCAGAAAACGTATCTGTAAGTTTATTGAAATCTTCACGCTGAAATCCCAGCCCTTGCAGGATCTTTTCGGTGTCTCCTTGATAATTATAACCGCCCAGTATTTCATATTGATGATGGAGCTCATTAACATCAATCATTAATTGATGGTAACTATCACTTTCATAATCTGTACGCTCGGCAAGTTGTGTATTAATTTCCTCTATCTTAATCTCAAGCTGCATTATTTCTACAAAAGCCTCGTAAGCTTCTTCGAGCACCGTTCTGCCAAAGGTAAAATCAATGTCCTGCTTTAAAAATCCGCTTTTCAAATCTTTATCGGCTGCTATTTGACCTGAATCAGGCTCTAATTCTTTCGATAAAATTTTAAGCATGGTGGATTTTCCAGCACCATTCTTGCCAATTAAGCCGACACGATTTCCATTATCAAGCTTAAATGTAATCTCTTCGAACAGGTATTCTCCTTGAAATGAAATTGATAAATTATGAATGTTTAACATAGATTTGTTACTCGTATTATTAAGATATAAGTTTTATAAACTTACTTTTGTACTAAATTTTCAGACCGCAAAAATACGTTAAATAAAATGTTTAAAAAAGGAACAAAAATATATAGTATTTTAACTGGTGCATGTCCAAAATGTCATGGAGAATCTATGTATCAAAACAGCAATCCTTATAAGTTATCCGATACATTAAAAATACACGACCATTGTTCGCAATGCAATACAAAATACAGGCTTGAGCCTTCTTTTTTCTACGGATCTATGTATGTAAGTTATGGTGTAGGTATTGCTTTCGCCATCACCGCTTTTGCCATTAGTTATTTGATTTTCGAAAGTAGTATAAATGCTGCTTTTTTGTCCATTATTGGGACTTTAGTCCTGTTCATGCCAATCATCATGCGGGTTTCCAGAAATATTTGGATTAATCTATTTATGAAATTTGACAAATCCCTTGCAAAAAAATAAAACGAACCCTACCATCCTTTAGACACCTTTCCTTACCAATGGAAAGAATTTTTACGGCGTAAACCTATTAATATCGATCTCTTTTTCTAAAAGCTCGTCCTTTTCAATAAAATTATACAACTTATTTGCGACATAAGGTCCAATCATGACGCCTCGTGTTCCCAAACCGTTAAGCACAAACATATTCTTGATTTTATGATGCTCGCCAACCAAAGGTCTTCTATCTATAACAGTAGGTCGGATTCCAGCCACTTGATCTACAACTTCAAATGGGCATGTTATAAACGTTTTGAGCTTATCTAAAAGTTCTTCCTTTCCTTTAATAGTAATAGCGTTGGTTTGGTCTTCCCACTCATAAGTTGCGCCCACACGATACAAATGGTCTCCTAATGGAAATAAAAATACACTCGATTTTAATATGTAGTTAATTTTTAAATCGGCTGCATGAATGGTAACAAGTTCTCCTTTTGAAGGCTTTAATGGGACATCCTTAAAAAAGGGGTTTCGCTTTACGCCAAAGCCTTCAGCAAAAACGATATGCTTTGATTCAATATTTTTATACTGAAAAGTATTGGTGTTGATTTTAACCGCATCATATTGAAATGCTTCTTCAACAAGTTGTTGTTTACTTGTCAGATTGTTTTTATAGGCGTGCATTAAACGCTGCATATCTATTCTCCCAGTATGCAAAACTTCACCAAAACCAAAAGGCGCATCGATAGCTCGGTTTTCATTTTTTATAAGTTTTGTTGAAAGATATTCACTCAACTTTGGTTTATCTGATGCTATAAACCAATTATTTTGTTCTTCGAGAGACGTAAACCTGCGTAATACGGGGACTTGATAATCTAGCTTTATATGAAGCTCTTTTTCAAGATTAGCATACATTGGCAATGCCATTTGTAACTGCTCCTTACTTTTCCAAACCGATGTAAAGCGTTTTAAGATAACGGGGTTGTATAGACCTCCAGCGACCGCTGATGATAATTGTGACTGATTATCGAATACTACGAATGATTTTTGGTTTGCTTTTAATTGCTCACAAAAACTTATGCCTGCCAATCCGCAACCTACGATAATGTAATCTACGTTCATATTTGCCAAAGATAAGTAGATTCAGACTTTTATTTGGTTGCAACTAAACATCTCTTTATTCAAGCTTACAATACAGTCTTTAAAATCAAGTCTTCGGCTATTTATTAGGATCCTGCTTTTCATCAGGATTAGCTCAACTTACGGCTTTAAATTCGTCTTTCAGACTTTTAAAGCAGAGTTTCGCTAATAAAAAACGCCCACTTAAAAGTGAGCGTTTTCAATATTATTTTATGTGATTAATATGTCCACATATCAAGTTCAAAGTCTCTAATTTTAGTTTTCACTCGATCTGATTCTAGTAATTGCATTAATGCATTTTCAGAAACATATTCATTTATCTTTCTATCACCATAAACATTTTCTTCTTGGTATATATATCCATGAAAACGCCTGCCGTTTAATATATGGTCAAACGAATGTGGAATAGCACTATTCTCATTGTTAAAAGCTTTATACTCATGTAAAACTTCTCGTGCATCTGGGAAAAACACCCAGAATAAAGGAACTAGATCTGGTTCATCTGTATCAATAAAGTTCACATCCGGTGCTACTGGCGCAAGACCCAATAATCGATATTTCATTTCGGCTTGACGCTTATCGAAATACCAAAAGCCTTTTATATGATATTCAACAATATCGGCCGCTGTAATGTCCCTTCTATTAATATACTCTGCCGAAAGTTCTTCACCAGCATTCAATTGCTCAATTCCTAACTCGGTAGTGTCAATTTTTACTAAAGCTGCTTCAATATCTTTTAACGTACGCTTCGCGGTAAAATAAGAATCATCGTAAATTCTATTTATTTTTCCGTCTTTAATACTTTTGAAAAGCACATCGTATAATGAGCGTCTGTTCTTCCCAATATTATTTGTATCAACAGGATAGTAAAGCGGGAAGTTAGCGCGCTCGTCCAGAACGACTCTTTCCCAAGTCATTTTACCAAACAGGATGTCTCTATCATCAACGCTACCATACTCAAGTGGTCTGTCATTGTCTATGGCTATTTGTGCCTCTGTTCTAACACCTATTTCCTCCGGGTTTTTTGCATTGAGTAAATTTGCTTGAGCAAAAGTACCTGATGCTACAAAAACACTTAAAACGGTTAATAAAAAACTTTTAAAATTCATCTGTTTTAATTTTAATTATTTGGATCCATAATCAGATGGTTACATCCTAATTCTAGTTTGTAAGTTCAATAAATACAGGCGACACTTTTTTAAGTATCACACTAACACCTTTAGCTTTAGCTTGTATATCGAATATTTGAACTCCAGAACCACGTTTTGCTTTACGCAACGCATTTTTCGCTCTACTATCTAACTTACTTCCACTAACATTTATTGTAGGTTGTCCAGGAACTTTAAATTTAAATCCGGTAACATTTAACGGTAATTCAAAATCGAAGTCATCAAACTTTGCGCCTACGGTTGAAATTTCAAGACTACTACGTTGCATTTTTAATGCGCCGTCTTCACCTCTAATAGTACCTGTTGGCTTTGGTAAATCCTTAATTCTGAATTTTGCACCATCACGTACTGTCCCAGCGCCGTCAGGTAAGGTTCCTGTAACATTAATGGTTACTTCTCTACCTTTAACGGTAGTGACATCCATCATATAATTACTTCCAGAAACACGTCTTAAGCCAGATGCACTAGCTTTAACATTGTTATCGGAGACACCTGCAAATGAAATGGTCATCGGGTTTTGTACACCACGGTATACCACATTCATTTTGTCGGCTGAAATGGTAGCTGAATTTGGTTTTGGAACCGTTGCAAAAGATTGTTTTACATTCACTTCCTTTTCTTCTCCATTTTCCAAGAAAATTAATTTTCCTTCAATTTTGTGTTCTCCTGCTCTACCAGCATTGATTAATAAATTCACTTTACCGCTTTCAATAGAATATTCCTTATCGGTAAGTTTTACTCCATCTAAAGTTAATTCTACTCTGTTTGGTTTGGTAGTTTCATCTTTTCTACCCAATACAATTTGTCCATCAAACTGTTCTCCATTAAAGTAAGCAGATTTAGATGTTTCTAATAAGGTTGTATAATTTGTCATAGACACCTCACTAGTAAGGGTTCCTTTTAACATGGTTGACATTACTTCAGACTCAGTTGTTTTAATATCGGCTTGAAGTTGCGTCATCTTTGTTAAGGATGCTACCAAAGGAAATCCTTTATAATGATGCTCTAACCACCCTACAGTTCCAGCACCACGTTTTACGGGTTCTGTTTCAAATTTAGTTTGAACATCTTTAGCGATGCTAGCCATTTCTGGATTTGTAGATGTAGATAACACTTGTGATACGCCATCTCTAAATGCAGCCATTTGGGCTAAAAAATTTTCGCCTCCTGGTTTAAGCTTATCACCTTTAAAAAAGTTTTCATCTAGGTAATCGCCTTTATCCATAATTTCGTAATCCGTAGGATCATCAACCGTACTTGCCATTTTACTTTTTAAATCTTCTAAATACGCATTGAATGTATTTGCCAAAGCACTAATTGACTGTGCTTGAGATTTAAGTGGTTCGTATTTTGCCGGCTGATCGCTCGCTTGTTGCTCTAAACCCGCCATAAAGCTAGTATTACGCTCGGTGGCTGCGTCGTTTGACTCGGTTAGTTTTTCGTTCATTAGACCAAATGCAGATAAGACCTCTTTCGACATATTTAGCGCAAGCATTGCGATAAATATTAAATACATCAAATTAATCATTTTCTGCCTTGGTGATAAGTTTCCTGCTGCCATGTCTAATTAGTTTTTGTGTTAATTAAATTAATAAAATTGGAACTAACCCCTAATTAGCTTTTGTTCATTGCAGATAACATACCTCCATAAACACCATTTAATGATGATAAGTGTGATGCTAATGATTGCATTTGCTCTTTTAATTTAGCAGCATTTTCAATAGATTCTTCATTAATAGTCGCTTGACGGTTTACACTTTCCAGTTGTACTTTGTATAAGCTGTTTAATGACTCCATTTGAGAAGCTGCATGTGAAATTTCTTCACTATACTTTTTGGTAGCTGATAAAGAATCTACAGTTGGAGCCATATTCTTAGCAGCGTCTTCAAAGTTTTTAATGCTATCACCTAAACTAGCCATTAATTCGCCATCAATTCTAGCGTCTTTTAATAACTCATCTAATTTTTTAGATAATAATCCTTGTGGGTTTTTAGCCTCTTTATCTTGGCTCTCTGCGCCAGCTAATTCTGGATATACTAATGCCCAATCTAAATCGTCATCAACTGGTTCGAATGCCGATAATGCAAAAATAATTGCTTCGGTAACAAGACCGATGGTTAACATAACATTACCCGTAAGTGGTCCGATTTCAAAATGAATAATTTTGAAGAGTGCTCCAACAATTACAATTGATGCGCCTAATCCGTAGGCCATGTTCATAAATTTTTTACTTGCTCTTGACTGTCCCATAATATTTGGTTTTAGGTTAAGTATTTAAAATACTTAAGTAGGTTAATTAAGATTTTATTTTAGTTAATAGTTTTATTCTTTGATGTGTTTTTAGTGACTTCTGTTCCCATATAATCTTGAACCGTTCTAAAGCCTATATAACATCTGGCAGAATCTGCATACTCATAATCTCTAGAACTTACCTGTAAGAAATACGCAACATCTTTCCATGATCCACCTCTTACAACTTTACGTTGATTATTAAGATCATTTACACTTGGATTAACGGTTGAAACATATTCGTATGATGATGGATCGTAAGACGCATCCACCCACTCTGAAACATTTCCAGCCATATTATATAGGTTATAATCATTAGGCTCATACGATTTTGCTTCGACAGTATATAATGCTTGATCGGCTGCATAATCGCCACGTACCGGTTTAAAGTTAGCCATAAAGCATCCTCTATCATTTTTAGCATACGGTCCACCCCAAGGGAATGTCGCTGCTTGTAAACCACCTCTTGCTGCATATTCCCATTCGGCTTCCGATGGCAATCTGAAAGAGTTTACATACTGTTTTTTAGATTCTTTCTGGAATTGATTTTTATTTAATGTTCTCCATTGACAAAATGCTTTTGCTTGTTTCCAAGAAACGCCCACCACAGGATAATCGCCATAAGCGTCATGCCAGAAATAATCGTTGTGCATTGGTTCGTTATAAGAATAAGCAAAATCTCTAATCCATGTTGTAGTGTCCGGATATACTTCAACTTCTTCCTTAATTAATACATCTTTACGACTCAAGCTTCTATCTTTAGCCGCCTTTTGAACATCCATATACGTATATTGGAACTTAAATTTTTTAACATCGAATGTACGCTGACCGTTATAAGATTCTTCCATTGGCAAATACATGGTATCCATAATTTCGGCGTAATATTCGTCAGGATATTCGGCAGTATCAAAAATTAAATCTACATCTTTATTTAATTTTCTTCCCTCGTAACCTGTTGGACCTAGACCTGTATAGTTATCATACATATACTTTTCGTATACCGTCATGTTTTCTGTGTCTGCATCTACAAAAGCAAACTGACCAATACCCGCTTCATCACCTGGAGCAGCTCCAACCTCATCTGCAAGGATTGCAAGTTTTGTTCTAATCGTAGAATCTCTTACCCAGTTAACAAATTGTCTGTACTCACTATTCGTGATCTCAGTTTCATCCATATAGAATGCTCTTACAGTAACTGTTTTTGCTGGTGCATCATGAATACCTGCAAGATCGTCGTCTGCTTTACCCATGATAAATGCACCACCTGGAACAAGTTCCATTCCGTAAGGTTTTTCCGGATGCCATTTTTTTCCTTTAACTCCAACTAATTCGCCTCTATCTTTAGAGCCACAACTAGCGATTAAAATTAAAACTGCGGTTAATATTACAAACTTCTTCATATTCATATAAAACTCAAGGTTAATTATTTAAGCCTAAATTCGAGAGCGTAAACATATTTATATATTTTTTAAAAAACAACTATTTTCGTAAATATTTTACATTTCATCGTAAAAAAGCAACATTTTATCGATGAAATCATCATTTTTCGTCTCAATAAAACTGTTATACACAATTCTTTTGAAACGCTTTATACCACCGTTCTGGAATTGTATTATTGCAAGCGTCTACATAGTCCTGGTGCATGCATGGTAATAACGTATGTCTTTTTAATTTATTATTGACTTTCGTTAAAAAGGGGATTTCTATCCACCAACGACCGGTTTTAACACTTTTGTAAAAAATTAATTCTTGGGAGTCTACTAAAGTAATGAATTTTTGATAATTATCTTCATTTAAGAAGTCATCATCTTTAACCCGGTAATTTACACCTTCAATAAAGTACCACATTATTTGCGCTATGAGCATAGCTGTAATCTCGTCATCCTTAGACGGTTTATACTCGTAAATCCCTAAAGAAGAGACTTTATTACTAATGCCAGCATAACGGGAAATAGCACAAATTTCTTTTCCATCAAATCCGTTAGGGGAATATTTTTGATTTAAACTCACTTCGGATGCTTTTACCGAATTCAAATCGATACTTACAATATTGGCATCTCGCATTACTGGCTCTACCAATGTAATATCGTTTGACACTTGCCCTAATCGATACGATTCAAAATAGAGTTTTTCCATTAAGTCTATTTCTTCTTGCGAATTGAAATACGTTTGATAGCCTATTGTGGCATAATTAAACAGATTATAAGGTTGATCTAAAACAACTTTCCCTACAAAACTGTTATTTTTAATTGGTTTTGACGAATCTCCTAGATTAAATTCGCAATCTACATTTACAATATTAACCATGGGAATTAAAGCGTCATACGCTCTATAATTAGCATAGGCAATATCTTGACTTCCTCCTAAAATAATAGGAATAATCTTTTTTTGTATTAATATGGAAAGGGTTTCCTTTAAAGCAAAATAAGTGTCTTCTACGCTTTCACCTTTATTAATATCACCTAAATCGACTATTATAGTATTCCAACTTCCTGGAAAGAGCTGGTAAAAGGATTTACGGATTTCATTAAGATTAAATTCTTCTCCTATATAATTAATATCATTTCTGTTTTCCAAAACACCAAGAATAGCAACACCTACACCTTCTAAATCGGGGATGCCACCTTGCTTGGAGTGAATTCTTAATTTTCTTCCCAAACTGTGTTGCGACAGTAATTCATTATGTGCTAAAACAGAATCGTGAACCGGTGAAAGAAAATTAAAGTTCATGAATTATTTCTTTTTTGGAGTTGCCTTTTTCTTTGTTGCTTTTTTCTTTGGAGCATTTTTTTCTATAATAGCTTTTACGTCTTCCAATGTAAATTTAGAAACATCTATTGTTTTAGGCAACTCTATTTTAGTTTTTCCTTTAATAATGTTGTGTCTTCCCCATCTTGCCTTTTCAACTTTAATGCCCTCTGCTTCCCAATGATAAACAACTTTATCAATTTCTTTTTGAATTTTATCCTCAATAAGTTCTACGATATCCGAATCCGATAAATTATCCCAATCGTATTTTCTGTTTACATTAATAAACATATTATTCCACTTAATAAATGGCCCAAAACGTCCTTTCCCTTTTTGAACAGGCAATTCTTGATACATATATATAGGTGCATCTGCCTCTTCTTTTTGTTTTATTAAAATGATTGCGTCATCTAACTCAACACTTAAAGGATCAACGCCTTTAGGTAACGACACAAACTTACTGCCAAATTTTACATAAGGTCCAAAACGACCGTTGTTAACTTCTATCTCTTCAGCTTTATAAACACCAAGGTTTTTGGGAAGCTGAAATAAATCCATGGCATCTTCAAACGTAATGCTGTTTAATTGCTGGTCTGGCGACAGGCTTGCGAACTTTGGCTTCTCTTCATCATCTATAGTTCCTATTTGAACCATTGGTCCAAATTTTCCTAAACGTACACTTACTTGTCTTCCTGATTTTGGATCGGTTCCAAGAACACGTTCTCCCGATTCTCTTTCGACATTTTCTTGAACATGTTCTACTTGTGGATGAAAATCTTTATAAAAAGCTTTCATCATTTTTGTCCAATCAACCTTACCTTCGGCAATATCATCAAAATCTTCTTCGACTTTAGCTGTAAAGTTATAGTCTAAAATAGCTTCAAAATTAGTTACTAAAAAATCCGTAACAATCATACCAATATCGGTCGGAACCAATTTTCCTTTATCCGAACCTACTTTTTCTGATAACAGATTATCTTTTACATCTCCATTATTTAAAATGAGTTGCGTATACTTCCTTTCTACTCCTTCAACAGCTCCTTTTTCAACATAATTTCTATTCTGAATAGTAGAAATGGTCGGCGCATAGGTTGATGGACGACCAATTCCCAATTCCTCTAGCTTCTTAACTAAAGATGCTTCGGTATATCTATATGGTGGTCTCGTATAGCGTTGGGTAGCTGTAATATAATTATTAAGTAGCGACTCGTTAACTTGAAGCGCTGGTAACATACCTTCTTGTTCTACATTTTCATCGTCGGTACCTTCCAGATAGACTTTTAAAAATCCATCGAACTTGATAACCTCTCCGTTAGCAATAAATTCCTGATTATGGGTTGATGCTTTAATTTTTACATTGGTACGTTCTAATTGCGCCTCACTCATTTGTGATGCAATCGCACGTTTCCAGATTAAATCGTACAACCGCGACTGATCTCTATCTATATTAACAGAATGCCTTGAAAAGTCAGTTGGTCTGATAGCCTCATGCGCCTCTTGTGCGCCTTTAGATTTTCCTTTATAATTTCGTGGTTTACTGTATTGTGAACCAAAATCGCTTTCTATAGTTGCTTGTGCACCTTGTCGTGCTTCGTCAGAAAGATTAACACTATCGGTCCTCATATAGGTAATTAAACCGGCTTCATAAAGGCGTTGCGCCATGGTCATGGTCTTGCTTACCGAAAAGTACAATTTACGAGACGCTTCTTGTTGTAATGTTGAAGTTGTAAATGGTGCAGCAGGTGATTTTTTTGCGGGCTTCTTCTCTAAATTAGAAACCTTAAAACTAGCTGATGCGTTACTTTCTAAAAGTTTGTAAGCTTCTTCTTTTGTTACAAATGTTTTTGGTAGTTTAGCTTTGAATACCTGACCATTTTCATTGGAAAACTCAGCATCAATTCTATAGGAAGCTACCGGCCTAAATTCTTGAATCTCTCTTTCTCTTTCAACAATTAATCGTACCGAAACCGATTGCACCCGTCCTGCCGACAAACCACCTTTAACCTTTCGCCATAACACTGGAGATAATTCGTAACCTACAATTCTGTCCAACACACGACGTGCTTGTTGCGCATCTACCAAATCGTAATCGATACCTCTTGGATTCTCAACCGCTTTTTGGATGGCAGCCTTTGTGATTTCATGAAAAACGATACGTTTCGTTCTATCTTTATCAAGCTTTAGCGATTCTGCCAAATGCCATGCAATGGCTTCACCTTCTCGATCTTCATCACTTGCTAACCAAACCATATCGGCATTCTTGGCAAGATCCTTAAGCTTTTTTACGACCGCTTTTTTGTCTTTAGAGACTTCGTATTTGGGTTTGAAATCGCCATCTACATCGACGCCCAATTCTTTGGAAGGTAAATCTGCAATATGCCCAAAACTGGACTCTACTTTAAAATCTTTACCTAGAAATTTTTCTATAGTTTTTGCCTTTGCAGGAGACTCTACAATTACCAAATTCTTCGTCATGTTTCACTTTTTTGAGGCTACAAATGTAGACGAATTTTTTTATTTAAGAATTTAAATCAAAAAAAGAACATAAAAAAAGCCTGCAAATACAGGCTTTAAGTAAAAATTTAACCATATTATTTTAACTTACCCTTGTTGAGATAGTATCATTTGTTGTATTAACTGTTAAGCTTTTTAAGACAACTCAATAATGTAAGTTAAAATTACTCTTTAATAATTTTAATAGATTGTAATTTATCTTCAGCACTAATATTCATAAAGTATAATCCATTAGATAAGGTAGATAAATTAATTTCATTGTTAATTATATCTCCACGTTTTAATTGCATCACATTTTGTCCAAGTTGATTGAATATTGAAACATTATCAATTTTTAAATTTGTATCAATGTTAATAATATCTTTTACAGGATTTGGATACACACTAACAAGATTTAGCGCGTTATCTTCAGTAGATAAAGATTCAGAATAAGAAACCTCAAAATGATCAACTAAAAGTTGATTCTGATCAGTGCAATCGTAATGTCTAACATATATACCAATTGTCTTTCCGGCAAAAGCTATTGGGATGTCTGCAGAAATATCCATCGCAGTCCCAGTCCCTCCACTTGTGAGAGTAGTTTCATAAATTTGAGTGTCTGACGAGGCCCCAACCGCTTCATCGAAAACATAAACGGCAAATTTTTCTGCGGGAAATCCTGAATCCAACGCAGCCACTTTTAGTTTAAAAGTTATTACTGTTGCAGTTCCTGGAATAATAATTGCGCCAGCAGGTGTAAATAAAAGATTATCAGGAGTAAGGACACTAGCTGGTGGGCCTGAAGACCAAGATTCAGAGTAAAATAAGGCACCAGAGCTAAACCCAAAACTTTCGGCACCACCTGAATATACACCCCAATTGAAACCATCTCCATCTTGATCTAGAGCAGTATAATTGGCGTAATCTTCAGAGTCTGAAGACCAGGCAATGGTTTGAGCATTAAGTAAATTTAAAAATAAGGCAAGCGGAAGCAATAAAGTAATTTTTTTCATATTTTAAGGGTAAATTAATACTAGCAGTTTAAAACTATAAATAAAATATGTCAATTCCTAATTAACTTTATGATTTACAATGAGGCACAAAGTAGAATAGTATTTTATAGACATTTTTAGTACGTTTGCTATCCTAATACAACCAATTTTTTCGTTTGAAAATAGTAGAACAAATAAAACAACCCATCGCTTACGAAATGGAACTTTTCGAACAGAAGTTTCAACTCTCCATGTCCAGTAAAGTGGCCTTGCTTAACCGAATT
>CAXMOQ010000064.1:0-13347 GCA_964195015.1 uncultured Flavobacteriaceae bacterium
CATTCTTTTAGACTATGCACATAATCCGGCAGGCATGCGTGGGCTTCAGAAATTTGTTGAAGAGCTTGATGCTACTGTTAAAGTTGGCATTATTGCTGGAATAGGAGACCGACGTGAAGAAGATAATAAAGAAATGGGAAGTATCGCCGCCGAAATGTTTGACGAAATTATCATTCGCCAGGATAAACGCCTACGCGGAAAATCGGAAGAAGAGCTTATCAAGATGCTTCATGATGGTATAAAAATGAAAGACCCAAATAAGAAAACAACCATTATTCCATCAGAAAAGGAAGCCATTACCTATGCCGTAAAAAATGCGATAAAAGGCTCGCTCATTGTTTTATGTAGCGACGTGATTCCAGAAGCTTTAGATTTGGTTAAACATTTTAAAGAACAAGAAGCTAAAGGCGCATTAGTATTTGCTTAATAAAAAAAGCCAAAACTTTAGAACTTCGGCTTTTGTTATCTATTGCAATAAGGAACACTATGAATTATAGTAATAACACGTATTCAGTTTTGTTTAATAAACAAAAAGCGAATCAATTTAATATTGGAAATACAACTTGTAACACACGTATAAAGAAGCTAAAAATTTTAAAATATGCATTAGAATATACCTATAAACAAGAGATTAGAGATGCGCTTTTTACCGACTTCAAAAAGCCATTTCTTGAAACTGATTTAACAGAATTGTATCTTGTAATAAAAGAAATAAAAGTTGCTATTTCCAATCTAAAAAGCTGGACACGAAAACAAAAAGTTGAAACACCATTAACCTTATTGGGGACTTCTTCATATATACACTATGAGCCAAAAGGGATTTGTTTAATCATATCACCTTGGAATTATCCAGTTAATTTAACGTTTAGTCCGCTAGTTTCTGCTATTGCTGCAGGTAACACAGTAATTATTAAGCCGTCTGAATTAACACCGAATACATCCAAAGTTATGGCAAAATTAGTTTCAGATATTTTTTCTGAAGATGAAATAGCTTTACTTGAAGGTGAGGTGGAAGTATCGCAGGAACTATTAAAATTGCCATTCGATCATATCTTTTTTACAGGTTCTCCAGCTGTGGGTAAAATTGTTATGCAAGCTGCAGCTAAAAATTTGACTTCTGTCACTTTAGAATTAGGTGGAAAATCACCAACTATTATTGATGATACTGCAGATATTAATAAAGCAGTTATAAATTTGGTTTGGGGAAAATACCTTAATACAGGTCAGACTTGTATTGCACCAGATTATGTGTTAGTGCATGAATCAAAAAAAGATGAATTAATAGAAGCTTTCAAAAGAAAAGTTCAATATTATTATTCTGAAGAACCTTCAAAGTCAAATTCTTTTGGGAGAATAGTAAATGAAAGGCACTTTAATCGTTTGGCGAATTATATTACATCAGCAAAAGAAAGTGGTGCTAATGTAGAAATTGGAGGAGGTTATAATCAGATAGATAATTTTATAGAACCCACCGTTATTTCAAATATCAAAGAAGACCATGCGCTTTTACAAGAAGAAATATTTGGACCAATTCTACCTATAAAAACCTATAAAAATATTGAAGAGGTTGTAGATTATATAAATTCAAAAGAAAAACCTTTAGCATTATATATCTATAGTTATAATAAGAAAAATGTCAATTATTTAATTAATAATACCAGAGCAGGCGGCACCTGTATAAATACAAACTCCTTACATCTTTCTAATCATGATTTGCCATTTGGAGGTGTTAATAATAGTGGCATTGGAAAAACCCATGGTTATTTCGGGTTTCAAGATTTTTCTAATCAAAGAGCTGTTTTAAAAATGCATACAAAAGGGCCACTAAGTTTATTGCTTCCACCATACAATGGATTTAAGCAAAAACTAGTAGATTTTACCATTAAGTGGTTATAGATTCATTAAAAATAGATTACTAAATTTAAAACTTCTAATATAATAAAATGCTTGTAGAAATTTGTGCTAACTCATATCAATCGGCTGTAAACGCGCAAGAAGCAGGTGCGCATCGTATAGAATTATTTAGAGAATTAGCCGTTGGTGGCAGCACACCTTCTTATGGTTTGATTAAACAAGTTATAGATACTTTGCAAATTCCCGTTTATGTATTGATTAGACCGCGTAGTGGAAACTTTGCATATTCTGAAGAAGAATTTGATATCATGAAGCTAAACATTCAACTTTGTAAAAACTTGGGTTGTCATGGGATTGTTTCTGGCATTTAAAATGCGGATGATACAATTGATTTAGAAAGAACGCAAGCATGTCGAGCTTTCAAAACCATTACCATTTACATTTCATCGAGCGTTTAACTGGGTTATTAATCCATTTGAAACGTTAGATCAACTCTATGGTTTAGGAGTTGAACGCATTTTAATTTCAGGGCAAAACACATCTGCCGAAAAAGGCATTGAACAGCTTATAGCGCTAAAAGCAAAAGTAAAAGATAGAATCATAATACTACCTGGAGGAGGCATAAATTCTAATAACGCTACATTATTTAAAGAGGCAGGTTTTGCAGAAATTCATGCTTCAGCTTCAACTATAAAGCGCGTAAACGATACTCCAAAAATTGCCATGAACAGTCCAAAATTCTTTGATGAAACCATAGAAGCATATTAAGATATCAATAAAATCAAAGCTATTTTAAAAGCTGTTAATAGCGAAATATAATTGATTTACTTTTAGTGATTAATATGCTTTTGAAGGTTAAAACAAAAGATAAAAATGTTTAACAATTTGATAAGATAAACAGATAACTTAATCATTAACTTTGCCACTTAAAAGAATGCTTTATGCTGCGATGGATTATTTTTATTGGGATTTTCTTATTAATTGATATTTATGCTTTTCAAGCGGTAAAGACAACGTTTAGAAGCCGAGGTGTCAATGCCATTTACATTATTATATCAATCATTGTTTTAGTAAACTTTATTTATCAAATCAAAACCTCTGGTCGTGGCATAAACCCTAAAATTAATCTGGCTATCGGATTATTTCTTACCTTATATATTCCAAAAATCGCAATCCTATTTATCATGTTTGGCGAAGATATTTTTAGAGTGCCACAGGCATTTTATAAATATTTTACCGAAGGTCATGCTGCCGAAGGCAACTATTTACCATCTCGCAGAAAATTTTTAAGCCAGGTTGCACTTGGTGTTGCTGCCATTCCGTTTGCTTCATTTTTATATGGCATGGTAAAAGGAAAATACAACTTTAAAGTTTTAAAGTATGTTTTACATTTTGAAGACTTACCAGATGCTTTTGATGGATACCGGATTACACAAATAAGCGACATCCATAGTGGCAGCTTTGACAACAAGGAGAAAATTGAATATGCTGTCGATTTGGTCAATGAACAAAATTCAGAAGTTATATTATTTACAGGGGATCTGGTAAATAACACAGCAACAGAAATGCGACCCTGGATGGATACGTTCGGCCGGTTAAAAGCTAAAGATGGTATCTTTTCCATACTTGGAAATCACGATTATGGCGATTATGTACAATGGAATTCAGATGAAGAAAAACAACAAAATCTTGAAGCTTTAAAAATTGTTCAAAAGGATATTGGTTTTGATCTATTGCTAAATGAAAGCCGATTTCTTGAAAAGGATGGTCAACGCCTTGCTATTGTTGGCGTAGAAAATTGGGGCAAGGGATTTAAGCAAAAAGGCGATTTAAAAAAAGCTTCTAGTCATATTGATAAGGATGATTTTAAAATTTTGATGAGCCACGATCCGTCGCATTGGGAACATCAGGTTATTGAAGACGATTATCACTATCATTTAACCTTAAGCGGTCATACACATGGGATGCAGTTTGGTATCGAAATTCCTGGATGGATTAAATGGAGCCCTGTAAAGTGGCGCTATAAATACTGGGCTGGAATTTATAAGGAAAAAGGACAATATATAAATGTAAATCGTGGTTTTGGCTTTTTGGCTTTTCCAGGTCGTGTAGGGATTTGGCCAGAGATTACGGTTATAGAACTTAAAAAAGGTTCAAATAATGCATAATTACGGCGAAATATTATATTTTCTCTGAAATTTGTTTATTTTTATGATACAGTCAGTGAGAACCTACTTGACTAACAGTTATTTAAAACGAATAAAAAATTGTAGGTTTGTAAAAGAGCACTAGACTAAAAATTTTAACCTATGTCAAAATTTGGGGAACTAATCGATATAGATATTCCGGTTCTGTTAGATTTTTTTACAGAATGGAATGACCAATCTACCGCTATGCATCCCGTATTAAGAGATGTCGCTGCCGCACTTGGCGATAAAGCTAAAGTGATAAAGATTGATGTTGAAAAAAACAAAGAACTTGCCGAAGCACTTCGCGTTAAAGGCTTGCCAACATTAATTATCTACAAGGACGGCGAGATGAAATGGCGCCAAAGCGGCGAGCAAGATGCAAATACACTTATTGGCATTATTCAACAGTACGTTTAATCCAGATTACTATCAAGGCATATATTTAAAATTAAAGCCTTTACTTTTGAAGTGTTCGAGTACTTTAGGTAAAGCATATTGCATATTTTTTGAAGCTTTTACACTATCATGAAATACAATAATACTGCCATTTGTAGTACTAGAAATAACGTTGTGTAAACATTTTTCTTTTGAAACTGCTTTATCCCAATCAAAAGACAACACGTTCCACATAATAATTTTATATCCCAGTTTAATAAGTTGTTTTCCTTGTTTTCCTTTAATTTGACCATAAGGAGGTCGGAAAAACTTCTGAATTCTGAATTCTGAATTCTGAATTTGAGCGTTGATTATATGTTGAGCTTCTTCAATATTTTCTAAATAATCTTTTGTTTTAGTCTTCCATCCTTTAATATGATTATGTGTATGATTTCCAATGGCATGACCTTCGCTTATAATGCGTTGAAAAATATCGGGATGTTTTTCTACATTATTGCCTATGCAAAAAAAAGTGGCTTTTGCGTTGTAGAGGTGTAATGTATCTAAAGTCCAATCGGTAATCTCTGGTGATGGGCCATCGTCAAAGGTTAAGTAAATGTCTTTGCCACTAGTAGGAATGTCCCAAACATAATTTGGGAACATTTCTTTTACAACCCGTGGCGTTTTTACAGGAACTATAGTCATTGTCCTGTGTCCTTATTCTGGAATTATACTGGTGTCCTGTGGGATATCTTGCTCTATACGTTGTTGGTTTTCGGCCTCTGGTTCGTCGTCATAAAAATGACGAAATAGTTTTAAATAGTTGTTGAATGTTGCCATTTCGGTCTTTGCAAATTCATCATCATATTCCAATAACACATCAACAATACTTTTATAGCGTTCAATATCGGTTATAATTTCTTCTGCCAATCGGTATTGATTTTCAACCTTTAAACCACCGTAATACGTTAAGGACTCTTGATATTTTTTGGACACATCTTTAAATAATTGCTGCGCTTTTTCTTTATTATCAACTTCATAATAAGCACTAATATAGGGTTCTAAAAGTGTGTAGTATCCAAAAAAATCAACAGGCATATTAAGCATAGCAATGTCTGCAATTTCTTCAGCTTTATCCAATTGCTCTTCATTAATTAATTGCTCGATCAAACGTGCCAAATTACCCCGGTATGTAATCGAGTTTTTACGTGTTTCGGTGTCATGATAAATATCCGGGCTTCCACTATTTCCCCAATCCCAGCCTTTCACTTTCTCGTACATGAGATCACTGTCAACACGACCCATATCAAAAGGATTTGCACGATCTACCGATGTTCTTATAGGCACTAATTTGTAACACATACCATCCAGTTGCAGGTAATCTTTCATCCAGATATAATCATCGTCGGCAAAAGCACCACCTGTAAAATAGATAGGGCGTTCCCAATTGTTATTAGCAACAATATCCAGCATTAATAGGCGATTTTTATATAGTGCACTTTCTTTTATCCTGATATCAATATAAGGTACAATTTTATCGGCATCCTTTTGTTTTACAATGTTGTGGTCTAAAACAGATTGTTTGTTTACCGGAATTCTAATGTGTTCCACTGGAAAATAATTTGAATTCACCAATTGAGACGGATAGAAACTTGGATCTTCACCCTGCTGTTGCAAAATATATTTGAATTTTGTTTTCGGATTGTCACTGCCAACAAAACTTAAAAAATCCTTTATCATCATGGTGTCTTTAGACACTAAACGTTTCATAATATAGTCACGCGTACCGTACTTATATTGGTCGTGTGTAAGTTGTGACGGAATAGGATCGCTTTCGTAAGCTTTACGCTTCATTTGGTCGATATACCAATCGGTTTGAAATAAACTGGTGTTTACCACTCTCACATCTTTTCTGTAGCCTTCAATTTCCTGGGCATACCAAAGCGCAAAAGTGTCGTTATCGCCAATAGAAAACAGGATTGCGTTTTCGCCGCAGGAATCTAAATACTTTTTAGCCATGGCTCTGGCGGTATATTTATCCGATCTATCATGATCATCCCAATTGTTGGCGACTAAAATGCCCGGAACTAAAACCAAACAAGCAATTGAAATAGCAGGAGCAATAAGTTTTGAAGTCGTATGTTTTTTTAAGGCTTCAATAATGGCATAAACACCAAACCCAATCCAGATCGCAAACACATAAAATGAACCTACGACCGAGTAATCGCGTTCACGAGGTTCGAAAGGCCGTACGTTGGTATATACTTGGATAGCTAGCCCTGTAAAGAGGAAAAGCACAAGCATGGTCCAAGATAATTTTTTGTCTTTGTTGAATAAAAAGAACAAACCTATAAGTCCTAAAATTAGCGGTAAAAGGTAATAGGTGTTTCTGGCTTTGTTGTTTTTTACATCACTTGGAAGATTATCTTGCGCATATCCTAAATGCCATTCATCAACAGGTTTTATACCACTTATCCAATTGCCATGATTGTCGTATTTACCTTGCAGGTCGTCTTGCCGCCCTGTAAAATTCCACATAAAATAACGCCAATACATATAGCCCAATTGGTATTCCAGCATATAAGCAATATTTTTACCAAGAGACGGCTTTTCAATATCGATATATTGTCCAAAGTTTTTTAGAAAATTATGATAATCTTCATAATCCACCAAACCTTGTGCAACATCATTTTTAAAATTGGAAACTTCGGCACGCAGTTCGTTTTCGAGCTGGTATTCGGGTTTTAGTTTAAAATCTAAAAACCCGGAAAACATCATATAATTTTCGGCATGTTCAGTACTCCACATACGCGGTAAAATGGAAGCATGTTTCGCATTGTAATTTTGTTTGGCTCTTTTAAAATCATTTACAATAACATATTCCCCTTTATCATAATCCTTTTCATATTTCGGCTTGTCATCAACATAGGGATTGTTTTCATCTAATCCCGCATATTGATCGGTAAACTGTGGTCCATAAAACAAATGTGTTTCAGGATATTGCTCTAAATTATAATAGGCTAATAATTCGCGTGCACTGGAAGGATTATTCTCGTTAATCACAACATTGGCATTGGCACGAATGGGTAATAGTAACCATGTTGAAAAACCTATGATAATAAAGGTTAAACAAAGAATACCGGTGTTAAGATGCTTGTACTGCTTTTCTCTTGTATATTTTATCCCGAAATAAATGAGTCCTATCAATAAAAGCCCAGCAACGATAGATCCTGAATTAAAAGGAAGGCCAATAGAGTTTACAAAAAACAACTCTGAAGCACTAAAAAATTTAAGGATGTTTGGTGCTAATAGTTTGAAAATAAACAACAAGATAGCGACGGCAACCACATTGGCAACAATAAAGTTTTTTATGGTAATTGTTTTATAATTTTTAAAGTAGTAAATCAGGCCAATCACAGGAATGGTGAGCAGCCCCATGAAGTGAACACCAAATGATAACCCGATAACAAAGGCAATTAAAATAAGCCAGCGATTCCCTCGAGGCTTATTCATATCTTGTTCCCAACGTAGACCTAGCCAAAATAAAATGGACATGATTAAAGTGGCCATGGCATATACTTCAGTTTCAACGGCATTAAACCAAAACGAATCGGTAAACGTAAATGCTAAACTGCCAACAAAAGCACTTCCTAGAATGGCTACCGTTTGATTTTGAGTATCGCCACCATTTTGAGTAATAATCTTCTTCAACAATAAGGTAATCGTCCAAAACATAAAAAGGATAGTAAACGCACTGGCCGTTGCGCTCATCATGTTCAGCATAAAACCAATCTGAGAAGGCTCGAAGGCAAACATAGAAAAGAAAGCCCCAAGCATTTGAAACAGTGGTGCTCCAGGCGGATGGCCAACTTGTAACTTTGATGAAGTTAAAATATATTCTCCTGCATCCCAAAAGCTTACGGTAGGCTCAACGGTTAAGCCATAAGTGATGAAGGCGATTAAAAAAACGAACCACCCTAAAATGGTATTCCATTTTTTAAAGCTGAAATTTGTCATGTAGATGTGTGTTTATTAGCTTGGCGAATTTAACAATAAATATTAAACCTTAAAGATTTTTAAGTAAACGTTAAGGTTTGGCGATTATTTTCTATGAAAAATGCTTGCGCAAATAAAACTTTGTATTAAATTTGCACCCTCAATAATACAATGGCCTATGGTGTAACTGGCAACACGCCTGGTTTTGGTCCAGGAGAGTCTAGGTTCGAGCCCTAGTAGGCCAACGCAAATTGAAGTCCTGATTCTATTAAGAGTCAGGATTTTTTGTTTTTATAGCGTTTTTAAATCTTAAAAGTAATCACAGGGCGCTTGGCGTGGTTTACTAAATCTTCACTAATACTACCATTAAAAAATTGAGAAAGGCCTTGTCTGCCATGTGTGCTCATGCCTATTAAATCAGCGTTAATAGCTTGAGAGAAATTTAAAATGCCCTTTTCTATGTTTTTGTCATTGTAAATGTTCACAGTGAAGTTTTCAAAATTGGAAGTTTTTGCAAAATCCAGCATTCTGGTTTTTGCTTTTGATGTCGTTATAAAATTATTGGCCGTATTGATCATAACCAAATGTATTTGTGAATTAAAAAGTTCTGCAAACGCTACCGCTTTTTCATAGACCTTTTTGTTCTCATCTTTAAAATTTGAAGCAAAAACAAAATCATTAACTTCAAAGTTTTCATGTTCATTTTTAATAACAAGAACAGGTGTTTTAGAAGTGCGTACTACTTTTTCGGTATTAGACCCAATAAGCATTTCTTTAAGGCCGCTAATACCATGAGATCCCATTACGATTAAATCTATTTGGTGCTTTATGCAGGTTTTAATAACGCCTTTAAACGTATCTTGAAACTCTACAAATTCATGTACCGCAATATCGTTTAAATAATCTTTCGCGAGAAGACCCTCAAAGTGTTTATGCGCTAATTTCATAAAAAACACGGCTTCCGGTAAATTGCGATAAGAACTCAAAGCATCCACTTTATGCAAAGGCAGTTCAAGCATATGCAATAAATAAATCTCACAATCGTGCTTTTTTGCTAATTGTGCAGCAACTTTCAAAGCATTTTCGGCCTGTAAAGAAAAATCTGTTGGCACCAATATTTTTTTCATCTGTTTATGTTTTTATCTGTCACGTACAGCATCATATAATCATTCCTTTGGGTGTCATATTTTTAGTGATGGATGTTTTATAAAACTGAAAGATATGATGATTATAAATTTACGAATTAATGCTTTAAAAAATCAATATAAAGTTATATATTTGCAGCGTTGTAAGGAAAAAGAATAAGCGAGGGGACGGAAAGTCCCCTCTTTTTATACTAAAAATGTTTAGAGATATCGTTGAAGATTTATTAGAAAAAGCGTTGGAGGAACGAAGCGATTTGTTCCTGATTGACTTTTTTATTCTGGATGATAATCAGATTAAGATTATCATCGATGGAGACAACGGCGTTTTGGTTGAAGATTGTATGTTTGTAAGTCGCGCCATAGAGCATAATCTTGATAGGGAAGAACAAGATTTTTCTTTAGAGGTTACATCGGCGGGAGCAACTTCTCCGCTAACACATAACAGACAGTATAAAAAGAATATAGGGAGACTTCTTGAGGTTAAAACCAAAACAGATAATTTTGAAGGCAAACTTACCAATGTAACCAATCAAGATATTACTTTGGAGTGGAAAGCTAGAGAGCCAAAACCGGTTGGGAAAGGTAAGGTAACAGTACAAAAACAAGCGAATATAGCTTACAGCGATATTGTAGAAGCAAAAGTGATGATTAAATTTTAATTCAATAGAGTTATGGAAAATCTTGCGTTAATTGATTCTTTTTCAGAATTTAAAGACGATAAATTAATTGATCGTGTAACGTTAATGGCAATTTTAGAGGATGTTTTTAGAAATGCCTTAAAAAAGAAATTTGGAGATGATGATAATTTCGATATTATCATAAATCCGGATAAAGGCGATTTAGAAATTTGGAGAAATAGGGTTGTCGTTGCCGATGGCGAAGTAGAAGAGCCAAATCAGGAAATTTCGTTAAGCGAAGCACAAAAAATCGAGCCCGATTTCGAAGTTGGTGAAGATGTTTCGGAAGAAGTGAAATTAATACAACTAGGCCGTAGAGCCATTTTAGCTTTACGCCAAAACTTAATTTCTAAAATTCATGAGCACGATAATACAAACATCTATAAACAATTTAAAGATCTAGTAGGCGAGATTTATACAGCAGAAGTACATCATATTCGTCATAGAGCAGTGATTTTGTTAGACGACGATGGGAACGAAATTATTTTACCAAAAGACCAACAAGTGCCTTCGGATTTCTTTAGAAAAGGCGATAATGTAAGAGGTATTATTGAAAGCGTAGAGCTTAAAGGCAATAAACCAACTATTATTATGTCGCGCAGCTCATCGGTATTTTTAGAAAAGTTGTTTGAGCAAGAGATTCCTGAAGTTTTTGATGGGTTAATTACCATTAAAAAAGTGGTGAGGATTCCAGGCGAAAAAGCTAAAGTTGCTGTAGATTCTTATGACGATAGAATTGATCCCGTAGGCGCATGTGTTGGTATGAAGGGTTCAAGAATTCACGGTATTGTCCGCGAGCTGGGTAACGAAAATATCGATGTTATAAACTATACAAATAACCTTCAGCTTTATATTACCAGAGCGTTGAGTCCTGCTAGAGTAACTTCAATAAAAATTAATGAAGAAACCAAGCGTGCCGAGGTAATATTAAAACCGGAAGAGGTGAGTAAAGCCATTGGTCGTGGTGGTCACAACATTCGTTTGGCTGGTCAGATGACAGGTTATGAAATTGATGTGTTTAGAGAAGGTGCTGAAGAAGATGTGGAATTAAGCGAGTTCTCTGATGAAATTGATAGCTGGATTATTCAAGAGTTCAGCAAAGCTGGTCTGGATACAGCTAAAAGTATCCTAGAGCAAGAAGTTGAAGATTTGGTTAAAAGAACAGATCTGGAAGAAGAAACAATTAAAGACGTTATTAGAATTCTTAAGGAAGAGTTTGAAGAATAATACCAGATGAATTTTAAAACAACTGTTTAAATGTTGTTTTGATGTTTATGAGGTATAACATATATTTGAGTTTTATTAAAGGCAATTTATGGCTGAGACATTTAGATTAAATAAAGTATTACGTGAGCTTAACATCTCTATTGACCGTGCAGTAGATTTTTTGGAATCTAAAGGCATTGATTTAGAGAAGCGCCCTACTACGAAAATTTCAGAAGAAGTTCACAACATTCTTTCTAATGAATTTCAAACAGATGCAGGTAAAAAATTGGCATCTCAAGAAGTTGGTGAAGCAAAGCAAAAGGAAAAAGAAGCGTTAAGAGAACAACGTGAGCATGAGCTTGATGAAATACAAAAAGAGGAGGCTATAAAAGAAGCAAGAAAAAGAGAAGTAGTAAAAGCCACAAGTACACTTTCTCGGCCAAAAACAGTAGGTAAAATAGATTTAGAACCTGCTAAAAAGGAAGTTGTAAAACCTAAAATAGAAGAATCTAAAAAGGAAGTTGCCAAGACTGATGTTAAAAAGGAAGCCAAAGTAGAAGAAACTCCTAAAGTAGAAAAGAAAGAGAAGAAAGAGAAGAAAATTATCGAAAAAAAACCTGCACAATCAAAGGAAAAAGTAAAAAAGGCACAAGAGCTTGAAGAAAAACCTGTAGCAGACGAAAAAGTAACAACACAATATCAAAAACTTTCTGGGCCAAAAATTTCTGGGAACAAAATAGATCTTTCACAGTTTAATAAGCCAAAGAAAAAGAAAGAAGATAAAAAACCGGAGGCGAAACCTGGAGTTACTGGTGCCGCCGGCACTGCTCATAAGAAAAAGCGTCGCCGGATAAGTAAGGCAGGACAACCTCAAACGGGTGGTGCTCCTAATAGAGGCGGAGCAAACGACAGGTTTAAAGGAAACAAATCCGGACCGGGTCAGGGAAGACGTCAAATAGTTAAAGAAGAACCAAGTGAAGAAGACGTAAAAAAACAAGTACGTGAGACACTTGAAAAGCTTCAGGGAAAATCCAGTAAAGGTAAAGGGGCCAAATATCGTAGAGATAAAAGAGACCTTCACAGAGAGCAAACAGAAATTGATCAAGAATTAGAAGCGGCAGAAAGCAAAACCCTTAAAGTTACAGAGTTTGTTACGGCAAGTGAAGTAGCGACTATGATGGATGTTTCTGTAACTCAAATTATATCGGCGTGTATGTCGCTTGGTATGATGGTAACTATGAATCAGCGTTTAGATGCTGAAACATTGTCTATCGTAGCTGAAGAATTCGGTTACCAAGTAGAGTTTGTAACTGCCGATATCGAAGAATCAATCGAAGAAGTAGAAGATAAAGAGGAAGATTTAGAACCTAGAGCGCCGATTGTAACTGTTATGGGCCACGTCGATCACGGTAAAACATCTCTATTGGATTACATTCGTGAAGAAAACGTTATTGCAGGAGAATCTGGTGGGATCACACAACATATTGGAGCCTACGGTGTAGAGTTGGAAGGTGAACAGAAAATAGCATTTTTAGATACACCGGGTCACGAAGCGTTTACAGCGATGCGTGCTCGTGGTGCACAAGTTACTGATATAGCAATTATTGTTGCGGCTGCAGATGATGACATCATGCCACAAACCAAAGAGGCAATTTCTCACGCCCAAGCGGCAGGAGTTCCTATTGTTTTCGCTATTAACAAAATTGACAAGCCTGATGCGAATCCTGAAAAAATTAAGGAAGGTCTTGCGCAAATGAATTTACTAGTTGAAGATTGGGGCGGAAAAATTCAATCGCATGATATTTCGGCAAAGGAAGGAACAGGTGTCAAAGAATTATTAGAAAAAGTATTGCTGGAAGCCGAATTATTAGAGCTTACGGCTAACCCGGATAAACCGGCAAATGG
>CAXMOQ010000065.1:0-13307 GCA_964195015.1 uncultured Flavobacteriaceae bacterium
ATGGACGATTGTTGGGTTTGGTTATATCGTGGTGCTTGGCACGAATGGGAATCCTATCAAATTGAAATGGCCGTACCAATGAGCCCTGATCAGGTACTTAAAAAGAGACATGCTATTTTCTATCACCAATCTCAAAAGGATGGCGTGATGTTCCAAGGCGACGACAATAGAGAATTTTGGGTACGCGTTGAAGATAGAAATAGGCTAACTGCCAAAAAATATAATGATTTAGGTTTAGCAGATTATGCTGCTATTGAAGCCTTTAAGCGGTATCATTTTTAAGCAAAATTCGATTTCCCATACTTACTTGGACTTTCTTAAATGCAGAACAACTTAACACGTTTTCTAAAGTCTGATTAAAAATGAAAAAAAATGTTCTTCCTCTTTTTTCTCAATTGGGTCAAGGAGTAGATAACAAAACTTCTAATTATTTATGAAGATACACCGGAAGGGCAAGTGATTATCGAATAGAGTTTTGCTATTAAATATTCTAATTTGAAACCTTCTTAAGTTATAAGTATAAACTAATTTTGAAATTCACAGTAAATATATGAGTCCTGAAATCAGTCAAAATCCAAAGGGTGAAAATTTAGCTTTGCATTTCAACGTTCTTACAAATGTATTGAATGGACAAGAACAATTTAAAGCAGAATTGGTAATAACCAATCAGAGCGAACAAATTTTAAAGAACAATTGGTCTATTTATTTTAATTTTTTACGGATGATTTCACCTGATTCTGTGAGCAAAGGTTTCAAAGTTAAACATATTAATGGTGATTATTTTTGTTTAGAACCAACAGAAGATTTTTCTCATCTAGCTCCTAAAGCGAAAGTAACGATTCGGTTTACCGCTAATTTTTGGGCCATTAAAAAGATTGATGCACCAGTAGGATTTTACATCATATATCGAGATAATGCTGGCAATGATTTAAAACCCGAACCTATACCTCCGCTTAATATCGGAGCATTTAACCGTCCCAAGCAGATGATCCGAACAGCAAATGACAATGAACAGATTCCTACTGCTGAATCACGTTTTGAACTTGGGAAAGCGGTTTCCGTATTACCAGAAGCATCTTTAGTACCCATTATGCCTACACCCGTTTCCTTTGAAAAAAAAGAAGGGGTCTTTAGAATTAATTCAACAAGCCATATCTCTTATCAAGCGCATCTTAAAAGTGAAGCACAATATTTGACTAGCTTTTTGGGTAAATATTTAGGTAAAAAATTGAAGATTGTTGAAGGTAGCGATGGAGACATAAGACTCTCTACTGCAAGAGTTCGAGTTGCCAATAAACTTGAAGCGTGGGATACTGAAGCCTATACAATGGAAATTGACCCTTTAGGTATTAATTTGGTTGGCGCAGGAGCAGCAGCTGTTTTTTATGCTATTCAAAGTTTTCTACAATTACTGGACATTCCAAAAAAAGAAAAACATTCTGATTTTGAAGTGCCATATATTCTGGTTCAAGATAAACCTCAATTTACATATCGTGGCATGCATTTAGATGTAGCACGAAATTTTCACGATGTCAAGACCATCAGGAAATTGATGGATATGATGTCACTATACAAATTAAATAAATTTCACTTCCATCTCACGGATGACGAAGGTTGGCGCATTGAAATACCAGGGCTTCCAGAACTAACCAAGATTGGTGGACGTCGAGGACATACTTATACAGAGACAGAATGTTTACTTCCCTCTTATGGTTCTGGTTGTGATCCTAATGATAATGAATCGGCTGGAAATGGTTATTATTCCCGTGAAGAATTCGTAGCCTTGTTGCGATATGCACACGAGCGCCATATTGAGGTTATTCCTGCTATCGATTTTCCTGGTCACTCAAGAGCAGCCGTTCGCGCCATGGAAGTTCGCCATGACCACTTTAAGGCCAAGGGCGATATGTATAAAGCCCATGAATATTTATTAACAGATTGGGACGACACTTCGGAGTATATATCCGAACAAATGTGGCGTCGAAATGTAGTTAACATTGGGCTGTCTTCCACCTACAAGTTCGTCGAAAAAATAATAGATGAACTTTTGGCAATGTATACCGAAGCCGATGTGAAATTATCTGCGATTCATATTGGTGGAGATGAGGTACCTTCTGGTGCTTGGTTAAAATCACCTGTTTGTCTAAATCTCATTCAAGAACTTCCTGAATTGCAGAATATTTCTGATCTAACAGAATTTTTTATAGGACGTGTAAACAAAATCTTAACATCAAGAGGTGTACAAACTGCAGGTTGGGAAGAAATAGCGCTAACTCATAAAAATGGTAAAGTTGAGCCTAACCCTTCTTTGGTTGAGCATCAATTAATGCTTTACACATGGAATACCATTTGGGGTCAAGGAGGTGAAGAAATACCGTATAAACTCGCAAATATGGGTCATAAAGTGGTTTTGTCAAATGCACCCAACTTGTATTTTGATTTGGCTTATGATAAAGACCCTGAAGAATCGGGATATTATTGGGCTGGATATATAGATACAGAAGATACTTTCAAATTTTTGCCGATGGACTTTTTTAAAAGCGCAGAAAAAGATGCTTTAGGCAAATTGATTGATCCTTTAACACATTATCTAAATGCTGAACGGCTTACTCAAGAGGGAATAAAAAACATCTGTGGTTTACAAGGTCAACTTTGGGGCGAGACCATTAGAACTGATGAACGCATAGAGTATTTGCTCTTCCCTCGTATGTGTGCATTGGCAGAAAGAGCTTGGTCAAGAACTCCCAAATGGGCAACTATTAGTGATTCAACCCTCAGAAAAAATACGTATCAAACAGATTGGAATCAATTCGCAAATAGATTGGCAAAAATAGAATTGCCTAGATTAGATAACTTATTTAATGGTGTTCGTTACCGCATTCCTTTACCAGGAGCAAAACTTAAAAATGGATTGTTAACGGCCAATACGGCATTGCCAGAATTAACTATTCGATATACTATTGATGGTTCAGAACCAACAATGGATTCACATATATTTGAGGGAGCTATCCAAGTTGATAGTTCTCTTATTAAACTGAAAACATTTACTAGTAATGGACGCTGTAGTCGAACAACTTTAATAGAAAATGAGACGCTCTCGGTTTAGTTTTTAAACTTATTTTGATCTCACTAACATGTACAAGACCTTATGAAAAAAAAGACTCAAAAACAAAGACATCCCGCCACTTGGGTTCCCACATTATATTTTTCTGAAGGCTTACCCTTTGCAGCCACAGCAGTGGTTTCAGTACTAATGTATAAAAGTCTCGGTTTATCGGATACCGATATAGCATTATTCACAACCCTAGTCATGTGGCCCTGGACTTTGAAGCCTCTTTGGGGTCCTTTATTAGAGATGTTTAAAACCAAAAAACATTTTGTAGTAATAACGGAATTTATCGGTGGCGTTTCCTTTGGAATACTAGCTTTAACACTGCCACTTGAAGGGTTTTTGCAATATTCTCTAGTCATGTTTGTTATTATTGCTTTTAATTCGGCTACTCATGATATCGCAGCTGATGGTGTTTTTATAAATGTATTGAATCCAAAACAACAAGCACAATATGTAGGATGGCAGGGCGCTTTCTACAATGTGGCAAAGGTATTGTCGCAAGGCGCATTAGTCTATGTTGCTGGGAAACTTGAACTAACAGTTGGTGTAACAGAGGCCTGGATGATTGTAATGGGTCTCTTTGGTTTGATTCTTGTTTTGATGGCGCTTTATCATCTAAAAATGTTGCCAAGCGGAGGTGCCTCTACGAAAGTAGAATCAGTATCTGAAGCATTTAGTACGTTTAAAGAAGTTGTAAAGTCTTTTTTCAAAAAAAAGAATATTATGTGGGGAATTGCTTTTATTATATTATTTCGGTTTGCTGAAGGCCAAATTACTAAAATAGTGCCGCTTTTTATGCGAGCAACTCCTGAAGAAGGTGGTTTGGGCTTACTCACTTCAGACATTGGCATAGCTTACGGTATTTTTGGAGCCGTAGCCTTTGTAGTTGGCTCGCTATTGGGTGGCTATTTTGTTGCTCAAAGAGGTTTAAAAGCTTCAATTTTTATTTTATGTATCATTTTCAATGTTCCTGATGCAGTATATGTATATTTATCCTTCACCTTACCAGATAATTTTGCTGTAATATGTGCAGCCATTTCGGTGGAATGGTTTGGTTATGGATTTGGTTTTGTGGGTATCATTCTTTTCATGATGCAACAAATAGCGCCTGGTAAATACAAAATGGCGCATTATGCATTTGCAACGGCGATAATGAATCTAGGATTTATGTTACCTTCAATGATTAGTGGATATATTAGTGATTATCTAGGCTATAAAAACTTTTTTTTATGGGTATTGGTAGCTACAATTCCATCATTCTTGGTTGCTTGGTTTGTACCTTTTAACAAGATTACGGAGGAAGACGCCGAATAAATTCAAAATACTATGTACACTAGAATTTTTACTTTTTTGTTTTTCATGCTGTTACAAATAGCTACAACTTTTGCTCAACATAATATCATTCCCATCCCTGTAAGTTACTCATCAACAAATGACGTTTTCATTTTTGATAGTCAAGTATCTTTTCATCTTAACACAAATGATACCCAAACCAAATATTATACCGAAGAATTTCAAAATTTCCTTTCAAGAAAAGGAATATCATTTACAGATAAGTCAACTGATAAATCAATTCACGTTTCTCTTTATAAAAATTCCTTGTCAGAACTTGGAGAAGAAGGTTACACGCTTGAAATAAATAAAAATAGCATCAATTTATATGCCAACAAAGCGGCTGGAGTTTTTAATGGCTTTCAAACATTAAAGCAACTTTTACCACTCAAACAATTATCTTCAAATTCAACTCATAAGGATTACATTAAAATTATAGGTTGTAAAATTAAAGATTATCCCCGATTTAAATGGAGAGGGTTAATGCTAGATGTAAGTCGTCACTTTTTTACTGTAGACGAAGTAAAAGCTTACATTGATAAAATGGCACAGTACAAATTTAACGTGTTTCATTGGCATTTAACAGATGACCAGGGATGGAGAATTGAAATAAAATCATTACCTAGACTTACAGAAGTTGGAGCGTGGAGAGTTAAAAGATATGGCCGCTTTGGTATAAGCCGAATAGAGCCCAAACCAAATGAAAAAGCTACTTATGGAGGCTTTTATACACAAGAACAAGTAAAAGATATTGTTAGCTATGCGAACGAAAGAAATATCACGATAGTTCCAGAAATAGATTTCCCTGGGCATAGTATGGCAGCATTGGCAGCTTACCCAGAGCTTTCAGTGAAGAAAGAGCCAAAATACGTCGAACCAGGGACTAAATTTACTGAATGGTATGGTAATGGAAAGTTTAAAATGCTTATCGAAAACACCCTAAATCCTACCGATGAAAAAGTATATGAATTTGTGGATAAAGTTTTTACAGAAATTGCACAACTATTTCCCGGAACATATATTCATATGGGCGGAGATGAAGCCTATCATGGATATTGGGAGGAAAATGAAGCGGTACAAAATTTTATGACAAAAAATAATTTAAAAGATACTCATGAGTTACAAAGTTATTTTGTGAAAAGGGTTGAAAAAATTATTAGCAGCAAAGGAAAAAAAATGATAGGTTGGGATGAAATATTAGAAGGCGGATTGGCAGATGGTGCAGCCGTAATGAGTTGGAGAGGAATGGAAGGAGGGATAACTGCTGCAAAAATGAAACATGAGGCGGTAATGTCACCTTCCACATTTACATATTTAGATTATTCTCAAGGAGATCACTCTATTGAAAATGAGATATATGCTGATTTAAGTCTTGAAAAGTGTTACACTTTTGAGCCTGTTCCAGATGGAATAGATCCGAAATACATTTTGGGCGGACAGGGAAACCTCTGGACGGAAGTAATTCCAAATTTACCTTATGCCTTTTATATGACATACCCAAGAGCATTCGCTCTTTCTGAAACATTATGGAGTCCTAAAGAAAAGAAAAACTGGGGTAGCTTTATAAATAGAACGGAACATCATTTCCAAAAATTTGATGCTACCAAAATTAATATTAGTAAAGCCGTTTATGATCCAATTGTTCGTGTATATATTGTAAATGATATACTAATGTGTGAATTGAAAAATTCAATCCCGAATTCAGAAATTTATTATACTATTGATAATACGTATCCTGTTCAATTTGGCTTAAAATATGAAGAACCCTTTGAAGTGCCAGAAGGTAATCTTAGCCTACGCACTCAAACTTTTAGAAACGACAAACCTATTGGCCGACAATTGCAAATTCATAGAACTGAATTAAAAGAACGTGCACAGAAGTAACTTGATATTGACTATGGCGTAGGGTTTTAAAAAGTTAATTTTCAACAATTTTTTTCACTATACGAAAATTAATTAACTCAATAGATATGAGTGATCAAAATACTAAAATGCGTCACAAATTGATGATAATATTAATTATATTACCGCAGAAAACTTATACTAATTATTTTAGTGATAACCATGAAACTATTAAATAACCCTTTTCTTGTTAAGTTCTTATGTTGCTTATCACTATTGTTGTTTTTATCATCTTGTACCAAAACTAAACAAGAAGATGTTAAAACACTCTTCAGTTTAGTTAATAATAACCAAACTAACATTCAATTTGTTAACGTAGTAAAAGAAAATCTCTATTTCAATTTTCTTAATTACCCATATATATATAACGGTGGTGGCGTTGCTGTTGGCGATATTAACAATGATGGTTTAGAAGATATTTATTTTACTTCAAATCAAGAATCTAATAAATTATACCTTAATCAAGATAATTTTAAATTTAAAGACATTACCGAATCTGCAAATGTAAATGACAATCAAGGTTGGTCAACTGGGGCAACAATGATTGATATTAATAATGACGGTTGGCTCGATATTTACGTATGCAAATCTGGTTCTCTGGACAACCACGACAAACGAAAAAACAAATTATTTATCAATCAAAAAAATAACACTTTCACAGAGAGTGCTGAGCAATATGGCATAGATTTTTACGGGTTTTCTATTCAATCACACTTTTTTGATATGGATAATGATGGTGATTTAGATTTGTATTTAGTTAACCATAGAATAGATTTTAGAAATAACGTTACCCTAGATTTGAACAGAGATAAACAAATAGATGATTATGGTTCAGATCAACTCTATAGAAATGATTTAGGTAAGTTTATAAACATAACAAATACTTCTGGTATTGCCAACAAGGCCTGGGGTTTATCTGCCTCTATTGGGGATTATAATAATGATGGCTGGCAAGATGTTTTTGTAGCCAATGATTTCTTTCATTCAGACTATCTATATATTAATAATAAAAATGGAACATTTACAGATCAGGCTTTACAAATGTTTAAGCACATGTCTAATAGCAGTATGGGCTCCGATTTTGAAGACCTTAATAATGATTTGCTGCCTGATTTAGTTGTTTTGGATATGTTAGCAGAAGATCATATAAGAGCTAAAAAAAATATGGCAGCTATGAATACTAATAGCTTTAATATGATGGTGAATTCTGGATATCATCATCAATATATGACTAATGTCCTTCAGCTTAATAATGGTAATGGTAGCTATAGTGATATTGCTCAATTATCTGGAATATCTAAAACAGATTGGTCTTGGGCACCGCTTATAGCCGATTTTGATAACGATGGCTACAAAGATATATTCATAACCAATGGCATTGAAAATGATCTTTCTAATCAAGATTATAGAGACCAAATGAGGCAAAATATTATGGATAGGAAAAAAGTGTCTTTAGAAGAGGCAATAGCCATGATGCCTTCAGATAAGTTGCAAAATTATGCCTTTAAAAATAACGGTGATCTAACCTTTAGTAAAATTTCTGATGATTGGGGCATTACACAGAAAATTAACTCCAATGGAGCTGCTTACTCAGATTTAGATAATGATGGTGATTTAGACTTGGTAATTAATAATCAGTCTGAAAAGGCAAGTATCTACATGAATAATGCAACAAACAATCATATTTCATTTAAATTAAAAGGGCCTAAACAAAACACTAATGGTATAGGTGCCAAGGTATATGTTTATGCAGCTGGTTTGCAACAGGTAAAGCATTTGAATATTGAAAGAGGTTATCAATCTTCTGTAACACAAAAGTTGCATTTTGGATTAGGTAACAATACTAAAATAGATAGTATTAGAATTGTTTGGCCTGATAATAAAAGTCAGCTTATCACTAAAGGAGAGATAAACAGCACTATTGTTTTAAATTATAATAGTGCTAAAATAAGCAACAGTAATTCTACCAAAAAAGCGCCGCTGTTTACAACTATTAATCCAAAAAGTATTGGCATTGACTATAAGCAAGTAGAAAATGATGTTAACGATTTCGATATACAACTTTTATTACCTCAAAAACAATCAGAAATAAGTAGTGCGCTGGCCGTGGCAGATGTTAATAATGATGGTTTAGATGATATGTTTATAGGTAATGCCAGAGGCGCAAGTGCCGTTTTATATATTCAAAATAATCGTGGTCATTTTTATAAAGCTAATACTAATCTCTTTGAAAAAGATAGAGATTATGAAGATACAAATGCAGAGTTTTTAGACATTGATAATGACAACGATTTAGACCTATATGTAACTTCTGGCGGATATGAACTTGATAATAAAAGCAATTTACTGCAGGATCGATTGTATATAAATAACGGAAAAGGTGATTACACAAAATCAAACAGATTACCAAAAATATTAAGTAACACAAAAGGCATAACCACTATTGACTATGATGGTGATGGAGATTTAGACCTATTTGTTGGGGGAAGAACTAAACCGGGCAAATATCCACTATCTGATGACTCTTATCTCCTAGAAAACACAAAAGGAAAGTTTACAAACGTAACAGAAAAAGTAATTCCTGAAATAGCTGATGCCAATATTATAAATGATGCTGTTACTTCTGATTTTGACAATGATGGTGACCAAGATTTAATCATTGTAGGCGAATGGATGCCGATTACTTTTTATGAAAATGTAGATAAAAGATTCATTAAAAAAAGTATTGATGGGTTAGATATATCTGGATGGCATCAAACTATAGCCGCTGCAGACCTAGACAATGATAAAGATACAGATTACATTATTGGAAATTGGGGAACAAATAATAAATTTAAGCCATCAAAGAAAAAACCGCTGCACATTTATGCAGATTATTTTGATGAAAACTCAACCTTCGATCTTGTTTTAAGTAAAGTTTCAAAAAATGGAGATCTAATACCAGTTAGAGGGAAAGAATGTTCATCAGAGCAAACGCCATTCTTAAAAGATAAAATAAAAACATATCAAGCTTTTGCCTCATCTACCCTTCCAGAAATATATGGTGAAAATCTTCTTAATAAATCTACCCACTATACAGCAAACAATTTTAAATCTATTGTATTAAAGAATTTGGGGAATGGTAATTTTAAAGTAGAAGAGCTTCCACCTCATGCGCAGTTTAGCCCGACTTTAAGTATTGAAACTCATGATTTTAATAAAGATGGTATATTAGATATTTTTGGTGTTGGTAATATCTATGAAGCCGAAGTAGAAACTGTGCGCTATGATGCTTCTCAAGGATATGTTTTGAATAACTCTATTGGTGAAACCTACACATTTGTTAATGATACAAGTTACTTAAACAATAACGAAGCAAGGATTATAAAAAAGATAATTATTGACAATCAAATGCATTTCATTATTATCAATAAAAATGGGGCTCCAAAAATCTTAAAATACCTTGATAAATAATATAGATTGATATTAACTAACAGTATTCATATATTAGTCTACTAATGTTTTAATTGCTTAATCGATTTCAATTCAACTTTCAAATCTTGAAACATGGTAACAATACTACTTAATTTTAACTCGTCCTCGTCATATTCTTGTGTATTTATACAACAGGTAAACTCCCATAGCTCTAGAACATCTCTGATATTTATCTTATAAGGAGTATATATCTTGTTGTCGGAATGCAGAATAAGATTGTTTTCCTTCTCAATATTGTTATAAACACGCTTATAAACTAGCCCGTCTTCTCTAGTCAATACAATATAAGTTCTGCCATTTTTTATATCGTTAATATCATCCACAAATTTGGCAACAATAAAAGAACCGTCCTTTACGGGGAGCATGGAGTCGCCACTAATGGGGAAGGCTCTATGTGTTCCGGTAGGTAAAAATGGTAGCTTTATTTTTTTTAACTGTTCAATATATTCAGGATCTGCATAGCCTTGTAGATATCCTGCTGAAGCTTTGGCAGGGATAATTTCGATTAAATCTTCATTGTCTTCATTTACGGTTATAGGAAACAATACACGTTTATTTCCAACTTCAATAAAAGATGTGTCCTTGGCTATTCTTAAATCATTTTTTACTAAAATATCAATAGGGATATCAAAATAGTTAGACAATACAATAAGTCTATCTATTGAAGGTTCCGATCTGCCCTCTTCATAAGAACCTACTATAGAACGCGTCCATTGCAACTCTTCCGCAAAGAACTCTTGCGAAAATCCTTTTGAACTTCTTAAATGACGAATATTTGTTTGAATAAATTTCATATGCTACAAATATAAGCAATAATTACTATAATATGTAGCTAATTTTGTTAAACCTATTGTACCTCAATTGTCACACATATTACAGTTTGCGTTATGGCACTATAAAGCCTGAAACATTGCTTGCTATAACTTCAAAGAACGGGATACAAACATTGGCGTTAACCGATATTAACAATACTTCAGCTTGCTTAGATTTTGTGCGATTATCAAAAAAGCACAAAGTGAAACCCGTACTTGGTGTGGATTTTCGAAATGGTGCACAGCAAAATTTTATTCTGCTGGCAAAAAATAATATTGGTTTTCAAAATATTAATAGCTATCTATCTGGGTTTCTGCATAATTCTAATCTAAAAATTCCCAATCAGGCACCTCAATTAAAAGACACTTTTGTTATTTATCCTTATCAGCATAGAGAAAATTATGAGCTCAAGAGCAATGAGTTTTTAGGTATAATACCGCAAGACCTCAACAAGCTGAAATTCTCTAAATGGAATAACTTCCGAAGCAAATTAGTGGTTTTACAAACGGTTTCTTTCGAAAACAAAAAAGGGTTCAACACACATCGTTTACTCCGTGCTATTGATAACAACACCTTATTAAGTAAGCTTCCAAAAAGCGAAGAAGGCAAGGAAACGGATACCATGTTGCCCTATAATGAGTTGCGTGAGACCTATCAGGAGTTTCCTGAACTTTTAGAAAATACACAATCTATTTTAGAGCGCTGCCATATTGATTTTGACTTCTCGCAAGAAATCCCAAACAACCAAAAATCATACACCAATAGTGAAGCTTTAGATTATAAGCTGTTGGAAAAAATGACGTATCAAGGATTAAGCTATAGGTACCAAAATCCAGATGAAACTATTTTTAAACGTATAGAAAAAGAGCTGGATATTATAAAACAAAAAGGATTTGTATCCTACTTTCTTATCAACTGGAAAATATTAAAATACGCGCGTAGCAAAGGTTATTTCTACGTTGGTCGTGGTAGTGGTGCGAATAGTATTGTTGCTTATTTGCTGCGTATTACAGATGTCGATCCTGTAGAGTTAGATCTTTATTTTGAACGGTTCATTAATTTATATCGAAAAAATCCACCCGATTTTGATATTGATTTTTCATGGAAAGACCGTGATGATATCACGCACTTTATTTTTAATCGGTTTAAAAACACTGCGCTTATCACAGTTTATAATACCTTCAAATTCAAGGCATCCGTTCGTGAGTTAGGAAAAGTTTTTGGACTGCCTAAAGCTGAAATGGACGTGCTTACCAGAGGCAAATACCATATTGATCAGTTAGATAAATTATCACAGCTTGTTTTAGTATATGGTAAATATATTCAAGGGTTTCCAAATTATTTAGGTATTCATGCTGGAGGCATTATCATTTCAGAAAAGCCTATTCATTATTACACGGCCACATTTTTACCGCCTAAAGGATTTGCAACCACTCAATTTGATATGGTTGTTGCCGAAGATATAGGGCTTTATAAATTCGATATTTTAAGTCAGCGTGGATTAGGTAAAATTAAAGATGCTGTAGAGATTGTAAAATATAATCATCCTGAAAAACCACCAATTGATATTCATGACATCAAAAGATTTAAGGAAGATGAAAAGATTAAACACTTATTGCGACACGCTAAAGCTATTGGTTGCTTTTATGTAGAATCTCCAGCCATGCGCATGTTGCTTAAAAAACTGCAAGTCGATAATTATTTAGGCTTGGTTGCTGCCAGTTCGGTTATTCGTCCCGGCGTTGCAAAATCTGGTATGATGCGCGAATATATTTTACGGTATCGTTACCCTGAACGGCGCAATGATGCACATCCTGTATTGTTAGATATTATGCCTGAAACTTATGGTGTTATGGTGTATCAAGAAGATGTGATTAAAGTAGCTCACTTCTTTGGCGGTTTAAATTTAGGCGAAGCAGATATGTTACGTCGCGGGATGTCCGGAAAATTTCGTTCTCGTGAAGAATTTTTAAAAGTAAAACAATTATTTTTTGATAATTGTAAACGTGACGGAAAACCGGAAGCGCTTACAGCAGATGTTTGGAGACAAATTGAAAGTTTTGCTGGCTATGCCTTTGCTAAAGGGCATTCAGCTTCTTACGCTGTAGAAAGCTACAAAAGTTTGTTTTTAAAAGCCTATTACCCATTAGAGTATATGGTTGCCACTATTAATAATTTTGGTGGGTTCTATAGAACAGAACTTTACGTCCATGAAGCACGAATGCATGGTGGTAATATTCAAGCACCTTGTATTAACAAAAGCTATAATCGGACTATTATAGAGGATAAAACTATTTATTTAGGCTTTATGTTTTTACATGCATTTGAGAGCAAAATCATTAAACGACTACTTTGTGAACGTGAACGAAATGGGCTGTTCAAAAGCCTGGATGATTTTATAGATCGTGTTCCAATTTCTGTTGAGCAAATGGCAATTCTTATTAAAATAAACGCCTTTAGATTTACACAAAATAATAAACGTGAACTGCTTTGGGAGGCACATCTTAAGATTAGTAAGGTGACTTTTGAAGAACATGTCACAACATTGTTTAAAACCGAAAAAGTCAACTATAAAACACCTCAACTCATAAGCACTTCATTAGAAAATGCTTTTGACGAAATAGAATTATTAGGCTTTCCGCTTTGCAGTCCTTTTAAGTTATTAGATGAGTCT
>CAXMOQ010000066.1:0-1107 GCA_964195015.1 uncultured Flavobacteriaceae bacterium
GATAAAAACAGAAAGCTTTGGATTATAATAACCCAGAGCTTTCAATAATTCTCCCTAAGAACTAATTTAGTTGGTACAGATAAATTTATGGAGAATATATATTATAAAGTTTCTGATGAAATAAGTGATGAGTTTAAGGAAATCTTAAGTATGGAAAACCAGTTAAAAGATTAGGTAGTCGCTCCAATTAGTGTCTAGCCATTAATCCCCGCATATTATAAACGAGTGTACAGTTGTATGCTCGTTTTTTTGTTTAGTAAGTAGTAGGAGAGAAAAGGACTTTTTTAGTTATTGAATTTGATGTTCTAAAAGTGTTTAATATTAACGGTAAAAAAAATACTCAAATTGAGTATTTTCCCCAGCTAGTCCTCGTATGTGCTAGCGCTACGTCTTTGACGAGTGCCGTACCGATTAAGAAATAAAAAAGAGAAGCCACATTTTAGAAATAGAATGTGGTTTTTTATGCGTAAGCTTTTTTAGTGATTGAATTTGATGTTCTAAAAGTGTTTAATATTAACGGTAAAAAAAATACTCAAATTGAGTATTTTTTAAAAATGCTCTTTATTGAGAGTTGCCCATACAATGAGTGAGCTCGATTTTTTTTCTAACTTTAGTTTAGTAACAATATTACTTCTGTGTTTATGTACCGTTTTGATTGAGATGGATAATTCTTCAGCGATTTCTTTGCTCGTTTTGTTATCTGCAATAAGCTTTACAATCGTTATTTCGGCTTTAGTTAATGGGTCTAAAATATTATGTTTGGATGATGTTTTACTTTCGTCAAGATATGACCCTATTTCTTCGCTAAAATAAGATTCATTTTTTATAACATGGGCTATACATGTTTCAATTTCTTCAACAGCAAACTCTTTTAGTATATAACCGTAAACGTTAAATGCTTTGGCTTGAAGATAAGTGTCTTCGTCTTTATCAAAGGTTATTAAAATAATTTTAGTTTTTAAATCATTCTTTTTACACGCTTCGGCAATTTCTAAACCCGTTTTATACGGCATTCTTATATCTAGAATCGCTATTTCAGGTTTTAATTTTACAATAAGATTATATGCGGATTTTCCGTCTTCGGCGCGCCCGATAACATTAAATCCT
>CAXMOQ010000066.1:1145-13240 GCA_964195015.1 uncultured Flavobacteriaceae bacterium
GGGATTATTAAGTTTTTTAAATGTAAGAAAAATAGTAACGTTATACTTTTTTTAAGTATAAATATTTTTTATCGTAATCAATAATGGCTTTAGCCCTTTTTAAAATATCTGCTCCAATAATGCCATCAACGGGTTTTGAACTATGATTTATTAGTGCCGTATTAACATGAGTAAGGTCGAATAAAATTAATGCCACCTTATCTTTTTTCCATGTTCCAATTTTTAGCGAATTATTTTCAGAAAGCTGTGTAGCCATATCTATGGCACCTGCTCCAGCAGCTTTAACTTTGGAGTCTTCGGCCTTAAGATTAAATGTTTCCAAAGCTTCAAAGCCAACACAGGAACTTGAAGCGCCTGTGTCCAGAATAAATAAACCCTTTACGCCATTAATGGTTGCTTTTACTTCAAAGTGATTTGTTTTTGCAAGCTTAAGTTTTACTTTGGTGTACTGTTTTACTAGTAGAAATTCTTGTAGGGTTTCCATCAAATATATTTTAAACAAATATAGTCATGTAAATCATTTATTTTTGTGTCATGATAATTACCGATACCCATACACATTTGTACAGTGAAGCATTCGCAAATGATCGAAAGGAGATGATTGAGCGCGCCTTAAAGCAAAACATAATGCGTTTTTTTATTCCGGCAATCGATTCTACGCATACGAAGGCTATGATTAAGCTTGAAGCCGATTTTCCTGAATATATGTTTTTAATGATGGGTTTACATCCAACATCTGTGAAAGGAAATTACAAAGATGAATTAAAACATGTCGAAGCGCAGCTGGCAAAAAGAAAGTTTTATGCCGTTGGAGAAATTGGCATAGATTTGTATTGGGACAAATCAACTTTAAGTATTCAGCAAGATGCATTCAAATTTCAAATACAATTGGCAAAACACTATAAATTAACCATTGTTATACATTGCAGAGAGGCTTTTGATGAGATTTTTGACGTCTTGGAAGAAGAAAAGAGTGATGCGCTATTCGGGATTTTTCACTGTTTCACAGGGACTTTAAAGCAAGCACATCAGGCAATCTCTTATAATATGAAACTTGGTATAGGAGGTGTCGCTACTTTTAAGAACGGTAAAATTGACCAATTCCTAAATCAAATTGACCTGAAACATATTGTTTTAGAAACCGACTCGCCATATCTTGCGCCAATACCATATAGAGGAAAACGCAATGAGAGTTCGTATATAATTAAAGTTATCGAAAAGCTTTCTGAAATTTATAATACTCCTGAAGAAAAGATTGCAGCCATAACAACACAAAACTCTAAAGACATTTTCGGCATTTAAATTATGAGCAAATCAAAACCAAACATATTACTTATATATACAGGTGGCACCATTGGGATGATAAAAGATTTTGAAACAGGTGTGCTACGTGCCTTCGATTTTAAAAATCTATTAGAAAAAATCCCCGAGTTAAAACTTTTAGATTGCAATATAGACACCGTGTCTTTTGAAGAACCTATAGATTCCAGTAATATGAGCCCGAAATATTGGGTGCAAATTGCCGAAGTTATCGAAGATAATTACCAGTCGTTTGATGGTTTTGTAGTGCTTCATGGCAGCGATACGATGAGTTATACGGCGTCATCATTAAGTTTTATGCTGGAAAATTTAGCAAAACCCGTAATATTTACAGGATCCCAATTACCTATAGGTGATTTGCGTACAGACGCCAAAGAGAATTTAATTACTTCTATTCAAGTGGCATCTGTACAACACAATAATAAGCCAATCATTAGGGAAGTGTGTTTGTATTTTGAATACAAATTGTATCGGGCTAATAGAACCACAAAAATAAATGCCGAACATTTTGAAGCATTCGCGTCCCCAAATTATCCGGATTTAGCCGAGTCTGGTGTACATTTAAAAATAAATAAGGAACATTTGTTTAAACCCAATTTAAGGAAAAAACTCATTGTTCATAAAAATTTAGAATCTAACATTGCACTCATAAAATTATTCCCTGGCATTTCTGAATCACTTTTGCAAAGTATCGTTAGCACTCCAAACTTAAAAGGCATCGTATTAGAAACCTATGGTGCTGGAAATTGCACGACCGAAGATTGGTTTGTTTCTGTATTAAAAAATACGATTTCAAAAGCCATTCCTATTATTAACGTAACACAATGTTCTGGAGGAAGTGTTATCATGGGACAATATGAAACCAGTGAGCAACTTAAAAAAATAGGGGTAATCTCTGGAAATGATATAACCACCGAAGCAGCTATAAGTAAATTAATGTATTTATTAGGACAGAATATTTCGGCTAAAGCCTTCAAAACCATATACGAAAAGTCTTTGCGAGGAGAAATGTCTTAAAATTAATGTTCAAAATTTATAAGTTCAATTTTTTTTTTGGTACATTGAACCACTGTAATTAGAACAAATAAATTACAGAGAGGTGGCCGAGTGGTCGAAGGCGCACGCCTGGAAAGTGTGTATACGCCAAAAGCGTATCGAGGGTTCGAATCCCTTCCTCTCTGCTTTAATTTTTTATTTGTTAATTGCTTTTTTTTTATATCTTTAACAACTTTAACTAATAAAATTAAGAACAAGAACTATGAAAAGATTATTTTCTATTCTGGCCATTGCAAGCTTTATGGCATTCGGAACTGTAACTGCAACAACAAATGCGAACATGATAACAACGACTGTTGTTACATCAATTCAAGATGATGCCGCTGACGCTGCACAAGAAGAATCACTAGGTTTTCACCAGGAACTTAAAAAACGTTTTATAGAAGGTGGAGCAGGATTTATGGGAATCGTATTATTATGTTTAATTCTTGGATTGGCAATTGCTATCGAAAGAATTATTTATTTAAACCTTTCTACAACCAACTCAAAAAAATTAGCTCAAGATGTAGAAGATGCTTTGAAATCAGGTGGTGTTGAATCTGCAAAAGAAGTTTGCAGAAACACAAAAGGACCCGTTGCGTCTATTTATTATCAAGGACTGGATAGAATTGAAACCGAAGGATTAGATGCTGCCGAAAAAGCAGTAGTATCTTATGGTGGTGTGCAAATGGGACAATTAGAGAAAAACGTGTCTTGGATCTCATTATTTATTGCATTAGCGCCAATGCTCGGGTTTATGGGAACTGTAATAGGTATGATTGATGCTTTCGATAAAATTGAAGCTGCTGGAGATATGAACCCTTCATTAGTTGCCGGAGGTATTAAAGTAGCCCTTTTAACTACGGTATTTGGTTTGATAGTAGCCATTATTCTTCAAATTTTTTACAATTACATTGTGGCTAAAATTGATAGTATTGTTAATGATATGGAAGACGCTTCTATTACATTGATTGATTTGTTTATATTGAATAAATTACACAAAAAATAATAACATGGGACCATATAAAATAATTAAAATTGTAGCTTCTGCTCTAGCTATTATCGGCATAATATTTGCTTTTATGGTAATTGGAGGATCAGAGGGTATGATTGATAACATGTTGTATATTGCATATATTGTTTTAGCCATTATACTGGTACTTGTATTAGTATATGTTCTAAAAGGATTATTTGCTGGAAATATTAAAAAAACACTAATGTCTCTCGGATTGTTTTTCGGGATTGTATTAGTGTCTTATTTTATGTCGTCTGGAACGGATTTGGATTTACAACCGTTTATAGATAAAGGACAAGATGTAAACGAAGCTACCTCTAAAAATGTTGGCGCTGGATTAAACACATTTTATGCACTTGGTATTATAGCCATTGGCACAATGGTATTTTATGCAGTTAAAAAAATGATTAAAAACAATTAATTATGGCAAAACGTGCAGCACCAGAAGTTAATGCAGGTTCTATGGCTGACATAGCTTTTTTATTACTAATATTTTTCTTGGTAACAACTACTATTGCAACCGATTCTGGATTGAATAGAAAGTTGCCGCCTATACAAGACGATGAAGTTGTTCCGCCTATAATTAAAGAAAGAAATATTTTTCAATTACAGGTCAATAGAAACAATCAATTGTTTTTAAAAACAGGCGGTGAAGAAAAAGTCATAGATGTTAAAGATTTACGTCAAGCAGCCATTGATTTTCTTGATAATGGATCAGGAACCGGAGAGGACGCTTGCCAGTTTTGTCAAGGCAAAAAAAATCCTAGATCTTCGGTTAATTTTGATAAAGCGATTATTTCTTTACAAAACGACAGAGCGACGAAATACAATATGTATATAGCGGTTCAGAACGAAATTATAGCGGCATATAACGTTTTAAGAAATAGAGAGTTTAAAAGATCCTATCCTAATTTAGATATGGACTTTGTTGAAGCTAACAAGCGTTATAGGGCAGCAAGGACTGCGCCAAAAGAAAAAGCGCGACTAAAAGAGAAATTAGAGACCATTAAACTTTTAATTCCTCAAAAATTCTCTGAAGCGGAGCCTAAATCTAATTAGATAAAAAATAAAAATATGGCTAAATTTAATAAGAAAAAAGATGGCGATTTACCTGCAGTGAATACAGCGTCTTTACCAGATATTGTATTTATGTTACTATTCTTTTTTATGGTAGCAACGGTTATGAGAGAGAATACGTTAAAGATTGCAAATGTATTGCCAGCAGCAGATCAAATTGAAAAATTGGACAAAAAAAATCCGATAAGTTATATTTATGTAGGTAAGCCTAGTGGGAATTATAAAGCTCAATATGGTACAGAAGCGCGAATTCAATTAAACGATAATTATGCTGAAGTGAAGGATCTTCCTGCATTTATTGCTTCCGAAAGAGGCGCCCTTAGAGAAGAGTTGGTGCCATTTTTAACAATAGCTTTAAAAGTAGATAGCGATGCCACTATGGGATTAATATCCGATATTAAACAAGAACTTCGTAAGCAAAACGCATTAAAAATTAATTATACAACTAAAAGCGGTGATGCTTTAAAAGGCTTAAAAAACTAATTTAATTCTTAATTTTATAATATTTAGAGACGTTTTGATATATCAAAACGTCTTTTTGTTTTTAAATACACATGCATTTTTAGTATACTTGTGTAGTTAATATATACAAGAAACCTATATGAAATATCCACTATGTATTTTGGTTCTTTTAGCAGGTTTGCAGTGGTGTTATTCTCAAGAAGAGCTGCAAAATAAGGTAGAAGATTCTCGCTATAAAGAAGATCAGTTTTATGCAGGAATTACCTATAATCTACTTGTTGACATGCCGGACGGGCTGGCACAAAGTGGTTTTTCCAGTGGGTTTCATTTTGGGTTCACTAAAGACATGCCTATAAATAAAAAACGGAACGTTGCCATTGGTATAGGTCTAGGCTATTCGGCGAATTCGTTTAATCAAAACATGTTGGTAAATAAAGATAATACCGGAAATTTTGTTTATAGCCTTATAGATGACAATGAGATATCATATTCTAAAAATAAATTTTCTACCCATTTGGTCGAAATCCCATTAGAGTTTAGATGGCGTACTTCAACAGCTTCCGAATATAAATTCTGGCGCATATACACCGGGATTAAATTGGGTTATGTATTCTCACACACTAATAAGTTTAATGGCGAGTTGGGAGACCTTAAGTTTAATGATAATAGCGATTTCAATGATTTTCAATACGGACTTACGTTTAGCGCAGGTTATAATACATGGAATTTTTACGTGTATTATGCTTTGAACCCTATTTTTTCTAAAGATGCTAAACTTAATGATAATACTATAGAAATGAAAGCTGTGAAAATAGGATTAATGTTCTACATCTTATAACCAATAATTAAGCAAAATTAACTGCGGAATCAATCCAATAAAAAACCCAATAACCAATTCTCTGTAGGAGTGTGCATTTAAATGTAATCTGGAGGTCGCAATGGCACCAATAAGTATGGTTATTATAGCGAGTGTACCATTAATATTAATACTAAAATGAATGCTCAACGCTATAAAAAACATAAACACACCAGCAATAGCAGTCATATGAATACTTGCTTTAAACTTTAAAATAGCCATAAATAAACATGCGAGCGTCGAGGTTAAAATACCAACAAAAAAGTAATACAGTTCAATAATTTCATTAGCTGGGAAAACTTTTCGTAAGATTAAAAGCGCAACAATGCAATTAACCACCAAAGGGAAAACACGCTCCTTTGTTGTATGCAGATAGAGGGAGTTTACTTTACCAAGTGTTTTTAATAAATAATAAAGAAGGATGGGCAGTACGATGGTAAGAATAGTTACCGAAATTAATTTGGCTTGTATAATTTGTAAAGGAATGTATCTCGGGGATTTCGAAAAATAAAAAACGATCCCAAGCAATGGCATGATTAAAGGATGGAATACAAACGATATGATTTTTAAGATACGATCCATCAAATCTTTTTGCGTAATCGTGCCACGGGAATATCCATTTGCTCCCTGTATTTTGCAACGGTTCTTCTTGCAATAGGATAGCCTTTTTCTTTTAAGATTTTAGCTAAAGCCTCATCGGTTAATGGTTTCTTTTTGTCTTCTTTCTCTATAACCATTTCCAGAATTTTTTTTATTTCTTTGGTCGAAACATCTTCACCTTGATCGTTTTTCATGGATTCAGAGAAAAATTCCTTAATCAATTTTGTGCCATAAGGTGTATCGACATATTTGCTGCTGGCAACGCGAGAAACGGTAGACACATCCATATTAATTTCGTCGGCAATATCTTTTAAGATCATGGGTTTTAACTTGCGTTCATCACCCGATAAGAAATATGCTTTTTGATAATGCATGATGGCACTCATGGTGACAAAAAGAGTTTGCTGACGTTGCTTTATAGCATCTATAAACCATTTTGCAGCATCTAATTTTTGTTTAATAAAGAGCACCGCATCTTTTTGTGACTTCGATTTTTCTTTCGCGTCTTTATAACCCTTCAACATGTTGTTATATTCTCTTGATACATGGAGCTCCGGTGCATTTCTTCCGTTTAATGTTAAGTCCAATCCACCGTCAACAATTTTAATTGCAAAATCTGGAACTACATGTTCTACTATGCGCGTATTCCCTGAATAGGAACCTCCGGGTTTTGGATTCAAATGTTCGATTTCTTCAATGGCATCTTTAAGTTGAAGTTCGGAAACGTGAAACTTAAGCATGAGTTTTTTATAATGCTTTTTGGTAAACTGATCGAAAGCCGTTTCAATAATATTTATAGCAAGTTCTACATCTGGTTTCTTTTCTTTTCTATGCAATTGAATTTTTAAACACTCCTGAAGGTCTCGCGCACCAACACCTGCAGGGTCCAATTGATGCACAATATGTAAAATGGCTTCAATTTTGTCTTCGGTGGTGTATACATTTTGTGTAAAAGCAAGATCGTCTGTAATATCTGATAACGATCGACGTATGTACCCGCTTTCATCTACGCTGCCTACTAAAAAGTCGGCAATATCACGTTCTTCATCATTTAATGTAAACGTATTTAACTGGCTTGTTAAATGTTGTGTAAAGGATGTTCCAGCTGCATAAGGAATACTTTTTTCGTCATCATCAACACTGTAATTATTGACTTGCGTTCTGTAATCCGGAATTTCGTCATCACTCAAATATTCATCAACATTAATGTCATCAGAACTTATGGTTTCATTGTCGTCATAATCGTCCGCACTATTATCAAAATCATTATCAAATTCATCTTGAGCTTCTTCTTTACCACCTTCAAGCGCAGGGTTTTCTTCAAGTTCTTGTTCTAAACGTTGCTCAAAAGCTTGGGTAGGCAACTGTATCAATTTCATTAATTGAATTTGCTGCGGTGATAATTTTTGTGATAACTTAAACTGTAAATGTTGCTTGAGCATGTAATTTGATAATTAATCTATTAAATATAGTAAATAGAATAGAGATTAAGTTTCAAATATTAAGATTCCTACCTTACTGAAACAGTTCAGCATAAAATTACAGGAATGACAAATTTTAAAACTCGGCATTTTGAGGTGTTCTTGGAAACGGAATAACATCGCGAATATTGCTCATTCCTGTTGCAAACATGACCAAACGTTCAAAACCTAGACCAAAACCAGAATGTACAGCGGTGCCATATTTGCGTAAGTCCAGATACCACCACAGTTCCTCTTCATCAATATCCAGTGCTTTCATTTTTTCTTTTAAAACCTCTAAACGTTCCTCTCGCTGTGCACCTCCTACAATTTCTCCTATGTCAGGGAATAAAATGTCCATAGCGCGAACCGTTTTCCCATCATCGTTCAAACGCATATAAAAAGCTTTGATGTTGGCTGGATAATCAAATAAAATCACAGGACATTTAAAATGTTTTTCCACCAGAAAACGTTCATGCTCACTTTGTAAGTCAGCGCCCCAAGCATCAATAAGATACTTGAATTTCTTTTTCTTGTTAGGCTTGCTGTTGCGTAAAATATCAATGGCCTCAGTATAGCTTACGCGCTTAAAATTATTCTCTAAGACAAACTTTAATTTTTCAATTAAACGCATCTCACTACGTTCGGCTTGCGGTTTTGTTTTTTCGTCATCTAGCAAGCGTTTTTCCAGAAATTCTAAATCTTCACGATTGTTATCAAGGATGTATTTTATAACATACTTCATAAAGCTTTCGGCCAAGTCCATATTCCCAGCCAGATCCATGAAAGCTACTTCAGGCTCGATCATCCAAAATTCTGAAAGGTGTCTGGAAGTATTTGAATTTTCAGCTCTAAAAGTAGGTCCAAAAGTATATACTTTGCCAAGTGACATGGCGTAAGTTTCGGCTTCTAATTGACCTGAAACGGTTAGGTTCGTTTCTTTACCGAAAAAATCTTTACTAAAATCTGCTTGACCTTCATCATTTAAAGGCGGGTTTTTAGCATCTAATGTGCTTACCCTAAACATTTCTCCAGCACCTTCTGCATCACTTCCAGTCACTATTGGCGTGTGCATATAGTAGAATCCATTTTCGTTAAAATATTTATGGATAGCAAACGACAAAGTAGAGCGTAGGCGCATCACAGCACTAAAGGTATTTGTTCTTGTACGCAAATGTGCGTTTTCCCTTAAAAACTCAAATGAATGTTTTTTAGGCTGAATAGGATATTCATCAGGGTCAGAATCTCCAAGAATTTCAATAGAATCCACTTTAACTTCAACACTTTGTCCTTTGCCCAGACTTTCTATCAATGTTCCTTTTATATGTACAGCAGCACCCGTTGTGATGCGCTTAAGTAAGACTTCATCGGTATTTTCAAAATCTACAACGCACTGAATATTATTTAGAGTCGAGCCATCATTGAGCGCAATAAAACGATTTGCTCTAAAGGTTCTTACCCAACCTTTGATTTCGACTTCCGGGAAGCTAGTATCTTTTGATAATAATTGTGCAACTGTACGCGTATTCATGTGTTTAAAATTTTGAATGCAAAGATAAAAAAAGCCAATCAGCTTTCAAGCCCAAAAGGACAAATATCAAATTGCAAAATACAACCCTTTTGGAATTTGATATTTAAAGTATTCAATTTGTTTCGTCTTCCTCTGGGATAATATTAATGGAGGGTTCCCTAAGAACTTCTTTGTTTGCAATACTACGTTCTAAAGACAATAATAAGGATGGTAACAGTAATAAGTTGGCTAGCATCGCAAATAATAAGGTTGCCGATACCAATGCACCTAAAGCCACTGTGCCTCCAAAGCTTGAAATGGTGAATACTGAAAACCCAAAGAATAGCACAATAGAAGTATAAAACATACTAACACCTGTTTCACGTAAAGCCGCATACACCGATTTTTTAATTTTCCAGTGATTGGCCTGTAATTCTTGCCGGTACTTTGCTAAAAAATGGATGGTGTCGTCGACCGAAATACCAAAGGCGATACTAAACACCAATATGGTTGAAGGCTTTATAGGAACGCCCAGGTATCCCATTAAACCCGCTGTTACCAATAAGGGCACTAAATTAGGAATAAGAGATACAATAATCATTCTGAAGGACCTAAACATATAGGCCATGAAAAGTGAAATAAGTAAAATGGCGAGAGACAATGAAATCACTAAATTCTTTACCAGATATTTTGTTCCTTTCTGGAAAACCAAAGCTTTCCCAGTCATGGTTACATTATATTTATCTTCTGGGAATACTTTATTTATTTCATCCTGAAGATTTTCTTCAATACGCTCCATTTTATCCGTTCCAATATCTTTCATAAAGGTTGTAATACGTGCATATTGCCCAGTACTATCTACAAAATTCTTAAGCAAATCGACATTTGATGATGAGTTTTTTGCATACGAAAGGATAAAACTATTTTCCTGCGATGTTGGTAGTTGATAATGTTTCGGATTACCGTTATAGTAGGCTTGTTTAGAGTACTTAACCAAACTAACCACCGATATAGGTTTTGACAGTTCAGGTATTTCAATAATCAAATCTTCAAGTGCGTTCATGCGCTTTAAGGTAGACAGTTTCATTACACCTTTTTTACGCTTTGTATCTACCAGGATTTCTAACGGCATGATACCGTTAAACTCTTGTTCGAAAAAACGAATGTCTTTAAAAAACTCTGTCTTTTTTGGCATGTCTTCTATCAAGCTCCCGGAAATTTTTATCTGGTAAATGCCAATGATGCTCACTATTAAAAGTATTACCGAAGTTGTATAAATGGCAATCCGTTTTTGTTTTACCATACGTTCCATCCAATTTACAAAACCTCCAATCCAACGTTTATTTAAATGTTCTAAATGCCGTTCTTTCGGATATGGTAAAAAGGTATAAATAATAGGAATAATAAGTAAACACAATCCAAAAATGGCCAAAATACTTAATGATGCTACGACACCAAACTCTTTTAGAAGCTTACTTTGGGTAAGTATAAACGTTGCAAAACCAGATGCTGTTGTAACATTGGTCATTAAAGTGGCGTTACCAATTTTGGTAATAACGCGCTGCAGCGATTTTACTTTGTTACCATGTAATCTTACTTCGTGTTGGTATTTATTGATTAAGAATATACAGTTTGGAATTCCGATAACAATAATTAAAGGCGGAATAAGAGCCGTTAGAACGGTTATTTCATAGTTTAACAATCCTAGTATTCCGAAAGTCCACATAACACCAACACAAACCACGATTAATGAAATAAATGTGGCTCTGAACGATCTGAAAAAGAGGAAGAAAATAAGTGATGTTACTAATAATGCCGAAGCTATAAATAACCCAATTTCGTCTACAATATTTTGCGCATTAAGTGTGCGTATATAAGGCATTCCAGAAATTCTGACATCTAGATTTGTTGTACGCTCAAAGGCTTCTATTTTTTTTAAAAGAAGAAATATAAAGTCTTTTCTAGCCGACGTATTAACAATGTCTTTCTTTAAATAAATCGCCGTCCGAATGGTTTTTGTATCCTTGTTAAACAAGAAATTATCGTAAAAAGGATACTTATTAAAGAGTTCGTCTTGAAGCGTTTCAATTTGTTTGATTGTTGATATAGAATCTTTTATAAAAGGCTCAAGGACGAATTTTTCATTTACATTGTCTTTTACCAGTTTCTGAAGATCTTTGATCGAAATAACGGTTTCTACTGCGTCAAATTGCTTAAAACTTTCAGATAGAATATTCCAGGCATTAAGTTTTTCGACGGTAAATAATGTAGAATCTTTAACACCAAGAACAACAAGATTACCTTCTTCGCCAAAGATTTTTAAAAAATCATTATAGGTAATATTAACGTCATGGTCATCAGGTAATAAATTAGCTTCGGTATAAGTGAAGCGCATATTTTTCCATTGTAAACTAAAAAATATGGTAACAAGTACGATTCCAATAAGTATGGCAATTTTGTTGCGCAGAATAAGTCGCGCAACAACATCCCAAAAACTTGTCGAAAAAAGTTTAAACATACATTATATAAAATTTGCGCAAAGGTATAGAAAACCAATGTATTACTAATGTCAATTGACCTATAAAGTAACGTTAAATGTGAACTTAAAAGCCACATTATCTCCAAACTCTGGCAAATGGTAAGCACCATATCGGTAACTGAAACTTAATCCGAAGCCAAAAATCAATTTATTAACCTCAAAACCGGATTCAGTATAACCTTTATCTAATGTGCCAAAAGAAACACCTTGGTGTCTTTCAA
>CAXMOQ010000067.1:0-13105 GCA_964195015.1 uncultured Flavobacteriaceae bacterium
TTAGGAGGGGTTTTCTCTTTAGATGGCCTTCATGGAACAGCAAGAGGTAACGTGATTGTTGCGAATGAAATTATGAAAGCTATAGATGCTACTTATGGCTCAAATTTCGAAGCTGCTGGTGCCTTGCTAGATGTAGGCGATTATCCAACAAACTATTCACCATTACTCCCTTAAGCTAGAGTAAAATATATATGAAAAACGCCTTCAAGTTGAAGGCGTTTTTTTATACGCAAAAAAGCTGAAAAACAACTTTAATTTTAAATTAAAAAATATATCTTTGCAGCCGAAAACAGTAAGAGTTTTCTATCAATTAAATAGCATAACAATAAACATATTTAGAATGTCTAAAGTTACAGGTAAAGTTGCACAAATAGTAGGTCCGGTTATCGATGTTGAATTCGGTGCTGGTTCTGAACTTCCAAGGATTTATGATTCATTAGAGATTAATAAACCTGACGGTTCTACTCTAGTACTCGAAGTACAATCTCACATTGGTGAAGATACAGTACGTACTATTGCAATGGATTCATCAGATGGTTTAAGCAGAGGCACCGAAGTTGTAGCTACGGGCGCACCAATACAAATGCCAATTGGAGAAGATATCTACGGACGTCTTTTCAATGTTATTGGAGATGCTATTGATGGATTAGGAAACTTACCTAAAGCTGGAAAGGAAGGACTTCCTATTCACAGAGAAGCCCCGAAATTTGAAGATTTATCAACTTCGACTGAAGTTTTATTTACAGGTATTAAAGTCATCGACCTAATTGAGCCTTATGCAAAAGGTGGTAAGATTGGATTATTTGGTGGTGCCGGAGTAGGTAAAACAGTATTACTAATGGAGTTGATTAACAATATTGCAAAAGCTCATGGTGGTCTTTCTGTATTTGCGGGTGTAGGCGAAAGAACTCGTGAAGGAAACGATTTGCTTCGTGAAATGTTAGAGTCCGGAATTATTAAATATGGTGACGACTTTATGCATTCTATGGAAGAAGGTGGTTGGGATCTTCAGGCCGTAGATAAAACTGCCCTGAAAGAATCTAAAGCAGCTTTTGTGTTCGGACAAATGAACGAACCTCCTGGAGCACGTGCTCGTGTGGCACTATCTGGTTTAACCATTGCTGAATATTTCCGTGATGGTGCTGGAGATGGACAAGGGAAAGATGTATTATTCTTTGTTGATAACATTTTCCGTTTTACACAAGCGGGTTCTGAAGTATCAGCACTTCTTGGACGTATGCCTTCTGCGGTAGGATATCAACCAACATTAGCAACCGAAATGGGAGCGATGCAAGAGCGTATTACTTCAACTAAAAAAGGATCAATTACATCGGTACAGGCGGTTTACGTGCCTGCAGATGATTTAACCGATCCTGCACCGGCAACAACCTTTGCGCATTTAGATGCAACGACCGTATTATCTCGTAAAATTGCAGAGCTTGGTATTTATCCAGCGGTAGACCCGTTAGATTCAACATCAAGAATATTAACAGCTGATGTTTTAGGTGACGAGCATTACAATTGTGCACAGAAAGTAAAAGAGTTATTACAACATTATAAAGAATTACAGGATATTATTGCTATTCTTGGTATGGAAGAATTGTCTGAAGATGATAAACTTGCGGTATATCGCGCACGTCGTGTACAACGTTTCTTATCTCAACCGTTCCACGTAGCAGAGCAGTTCACTGGAATTCCAGGTGCTTTAGTTGATATTAAAGACACTATGAAAGGATTTAACATGATTATGGATGGTGAATTAGATCACTTGCCAGAAGCAGCGTTTAACCTTAAAGGAACGATTGAAGAAGCTATTGAGGCTGGAGAGAAAATGCTAGCTGAAGCATAAAAACTAGTATTCAGTATTCAGTGTTCAGTTTGCAGCAAGCCAACTGAACACTGAATACTGAATACTGAATACTGAAAAAACTATGTATTTAGAAATTGTAACACCAGAAGCAACTTTATTTAGTGGAAACGTAGAATCCGTTGCTGTTCCAGGTGTAAATGGTGAATTTGAAATGCTTAACAATCACGCGCCTATCATTTCTTTATTGAAAGCTGGACACGTTAAGATTTATGGCGATATTCAAATAGATGAAGAGCTTGAAAACAAATTCACTAAAGGCGAAAAAAGAGGCACTTGGTTGGCCATAAATTCCGGAACCATTGAATTAAAAGACAATAAAATAATCGTATTAGCCGATTAATTTTATTTTCATTATATAAAAAAACGCGAAGCATAATCTTCGCGTTTTTTTATACCTATAGATTTCGTTCGCCAGTATGGTCATAGCCTTTTGAACGTTCTAATGCAATCATGGCTTTAGGGCGGAAATTGGTAATTAACGCTCTTCTATTCGTATTTGTTGAATTCCCTCTACTATAATGCAAGGTATTCCCATGATGTATTACACATGAACTTGGCTCTAGAGGAATACAAACCGAACGTTCTTCCCTACCATGACACTCTAAAGCACCTTTGTCTCCTGTTTGTTCATGTTTAAGTGTCTGCTCTAAATGTGACTTTGGCGTGTACCACATACATCCGTTGTCCTTGGTGGCTTTATCAATGGCTACCCAACAACTTAAAGCGCGTTTATCGGTCATATCAATCCAATAAGCAGCGTCTTGATGCCAAGGCGTCATCGTATTTGTATGCGGTGCTTTATTGATGAGCATGTCAAAATCCAATTCTAAATCGTCTCCCAATAAAGCTTTTGCAATTTGGAGTGTTCTGGAATGAATTGGGTTTTGTAAAAGTTCAGGAAACACTTTACTAGGCACCATGATTTGAGTGATCTTCTCCTTGGAAGTATCTTCATTTCCAGACAAATCAGATCGATATTTTGAAGCATCAATACTATTGTTCAAAAAAGATGTATAGATGCGTTCATAATAAGCTACTTCATCACTGCTTATTAAATTCTCTATAACCAAATAGCCTTCAGTTTTAAAAAAATCTATTTGTGCTGGCGAAATCATTTCATTAATTAAACTTTTATAAAGATTTTCTTTCTATACATTACATAACCTAGCATCAAATAAAATCCAACAACCACAAGGGCATATAATAGAGAGGACATCTTATCTGTTAAAAAAGAATGCCTGAACAAGGTATTATAAAGCCACGAATGTATATTACTGTCCGCATCTATTTTTGTAAGATAAAATGCTTTTGAAATAAAAATGGAAAGAAAATAAACTGTAATAGCATTAGTCCCAGCATATTTAAATATGCTGCCAAGTTTCCAATTGAGTACATCTGTCAAAAAGTAAATGACGCCAAGAATCAAAGTTGCCCAACCACTCGTTACTAAAACAAAACTACTACTCCAAATCGCTTTATTAATTGGGAACCATATATTCAAAACATAGCCTGCTATTAACAATGATAAAGCAATAATAAAAAGTGAAACCAATTTATTGGTATGTGGTTTTGACAAAACCTTGCCTATTAAAATTCCAGATATGCAGGTTACAATTGCTGGTAAAGTGCTAAATAAACCTTCAGGGTCGTAATCGGGTTTCCACATGTGTTCTCCTAAAAGATTCAAGTCAATATACATTGCCCAATTATTTGGGGCTCTGTCAAATGTTGGCGTTATCCCTTCTGGATTAGGAAATGGAACAAATCCAAGAAACAGCCAATATCCTATTAAAACAGAAATGCAAATCCCTAATAACAACTTCCAATTACAATTAAGAAACAGGATTGCGGAAATTAAAAATACAACACCAATGCGTTGCAGTACTCCAGGAAGCCGGAAGGTTTCTAAATCAACTATAAAAGGAAAATAAGGCAAAAATAAATTAAGAAATAAGCCTAATCCGATGAGTTTTAAACTCCGAATAAGAATTTTTTTATAAGTCACATTACTTTTAAGCTTGTTCTTGTAAGCAAACGAAATAGAGATCCCCACAATGAATAAGAAGAATGGGAATATTAAATCGGTTGGTGTTAAGCCATGCCAATCGGCATGTAATAAAGGTGCATACACATGACTCCAAGTACCAGGTGTATTGACAAGAATCATGGCAGCAATGGTAAAGCCCCTTAAAATATCAACCGATGCTATACGATGTGTTCCCATATTTACAGGATAGTTGCTCTAATTTTTTTCCACATTTTAATAAGTAAGAATCCCGAAACTATAGCAACTCCAGTCAAAGTAATTGCATAATTGTAATCACCATATATATAGTACCCCGTGGCAAACATGCAACTGTAAATTAATGCGCATGCAAGTAACATCGCAACTATTCCAGACGGCACACTCCAACCTTCATTATTATCAACTATTTCAACACCATCCGTTTTTGCTTCTTCTATAATTTTTGACCACCCTGGCCCTCCAGGTTGTGTTTTCTTATAAAAGTCACGTAATACTTCATTGCTTTCAGGTTTAGTTATAAAGGTTGCAACAATCCAAACAGCACTTGTAATGCCAACAACAATAAGGAATTTTGCCCAACTAGGCATTAACCCATCTGTAGCATCAAACAAATAAACATCAACCGAAGGGATTGCTAAAACCAATGAGACAACTCCGGATGCAAACATTGCAGTAATTTCACTCCATGCGTTAATACGCCACCAAAACCAACGAAGGATAAAGATTAATCCTGTACCTGCACCAAAAACTAATAGCAAACTAAATAATTGAAACGCATTTTGCAAAAGCAAAGCTAACAATGCACTAAGTACCATTAATACAATTGTCGAGATTCTTCCAACTGCTACTAAACGTTTTTCTGAAGCTTCGGGATTAATTTGCTGTTTATAAAAATCGAACACGATATATGAAGATCCCCAATTTAATTGGGTAGAAATAGTAGACATATATGCCGCAATTAAAGAGGCTAAAACCAAACCCAATAAACCACTCGGTAGTTTAGTAAGCATTGCTGAATAGGCTAAATCGTGACCCAGTTTATCCTCAGTAATATTGGGAAAAGCTTCTTGGATACTTGCAATATCCGGAAAAACCACAAGTGATGCCAATGCTACTAAAATCCAAGGCCAAGGACGTAATGCATAATGCATAATATTAAAGAAAAAGGTTGCTCCAATGGCATGATTTTCATCTTTTGCCGCCAACATACGTTGGGCAATATAACCACCGCCTCCAGGTTCTGCTCCCGGGTACCACGAGCTCCACCATTGTACCGCTAAAGGAATAATCAACAAGGTTATTAAGGCTTCTGTATCATTAAAATCTGGTAATATTGATAATTTTCCGGCAAGGTTTTCATGTGCCATTAAAGCTTCAATGCCTCCAACTTCGGGAATGTTTACCAAATAATATGCAGCACCTATGGCACCGCCCATAGCCACAAAAAACAACACAAAATCGGTGTAAACCACACCTTTAAAACCGCCTAATGCACTAAAGGTAACTGTAATTAAACCTGCACTGATAACCGTTTGCCAAGGTTCTAACCCAAGCATAATACCTCCAATTTTTATCGCTGCTAAAGTAACCGCCGACATGGTAATAACATTAAAAATAACACCTAAATAAATAGCTCTAAACTTTCTTAAGAACTTCGCTGGCGCACCACCATATCGTAATTCATAAAACTCTAAATCGGTATTTACATTGGATTTACGCCATAGTTTTGCATAAACAAATACCGTTAAAAGTCCTGTGATTAAAAACGCCCACCAGGACCAATTGCCCGATACACCACTAGTTCTAACAATATCGGTTACTAAGTTCGGAGTATCTGTTGAAAATGTAGTTGCAACCATAGACAGCCCAAGTAGCCACCAAGGCATGCTACGGCCAGATAAGAAAAACTCACCTGAATCTTTTCCAGATTTTTTAGAAACCCAAATTCCTATAAAAAGCGTAATAGAAAAAAATGTGATAATTAATGTGTAGTCCAATGTAGATAAATCAACCATGGTCTTTAATTTTCGTTGTCTTCGTTAGTATTTAATATACGTTCTTTTGTTTGTTTCAAATAATTTCGTCCTATTGGAATCCTTTTGTTAGAAATTTCAATAGTATTCCCTTCTAAAGCAACAATTTTATTTATAGATATGGTATATGAACGATGTATTCGTATAAAGTTTGATTGTGGCAATTCTTCAGTTATTGCAGTAAGTGATTTATGTACTACGTAATCTCCAAGTTTTGTGATTACTTTTATATAGTCCTTTAGGCTTTCAATAAAAAGAATATCGTTAAGGTTTACTTTGATAAGTTTTTTATTCACTTTTAAAAATATATGTGGTTCCTGCAGGAGACTAACATCACCGCTTGCACTATTTAGATAAATTTGCTGATAAATTTTGTTCATTGATTTTAGAAACCTGTTAAATGGAATAGGCTTTACTAAATAGTCCAAAACATTTAATTCAAAGCTCTTTACCGCATACTCCCTATAAGCCGTGGTTATTACAATTAAAGGTTTATGGTTAAGGTTCTCAATAAATGTAAACCCTGTCATTTGCGGCATATTAATATCAAGGAAGATAACATCAATCTTTTCCTGCTCCAAGATTCCATAGGCCTTTAAAGGGTTATTAAAAGTGCCTACAACTTCGACATGATCAAAATTCTTCAAATGATTTTCTATCACTTGGATTGCCAAAGATTCGTCATCTATTATAACACACTTAATTTTCATCACGCAGGGATTTTTAAAAATAAGTTATAAATGTCATTTTGTATGTTTGTCTCAAGAATAAAATCACTAGCAAACAATAGTTTTAATCTTCGCTCTGCATTTGCAATACCAATGCCATGAATATTCTCTTGATTTACCTTTGGGTTAAAATTATTTGAGAGCTTAAATTCCAAATAGCCATTATTGGCCATTTCAAAACTCATACTAATTTTAATCTTATCGTTTTCCTTTAAACCATGCTTAAAACAATTTTCAATAAATGATAAGAATAGTAGTGGTGGCACTTCAACATCTTCAATATCGCCGGTAATATCCATTTCAGATTCTATGCGATCTTTAAACCTAAGGTGTTCAATATCTATATAATTATTAATGTGATTAATTTCTTGCAACAAATCTGCTTTAGTGCTATTCACTTCGTATAATACATATTGCATAATATCCGACAGCTTAATCACCAAACGTGGCGCATCATCAGATTTCTTTAAAGTTAAGGCATACAAATTATTTAAAGTGTTAAAAAAGAAATGCGGTTGTATTTGAGATCTCAAAAACTTCAACTCTGTACTTAATTGAAGTTTAGCCAAATCTTTATTTTTCTTTAACTCAATCGGCCAATCAACCAATAGTTTTATTGCAGTCACGAATCCTAAAACATAAAGTTCCCCTAAAATTACAGCAATAATATGATTGCGCTCAAGGAATCTTCCAGCTTGCTCGGCTTCAGGCCATATTTCCCTGGTTACCAAAAGATAATTCAAGCCCGTTCTTGCCAAATACACCAAAGCCAACATCAATAATATCGAGCCTAAATATGCTCGATACTTCTTTCTTAATATAAATTTTGGTATTAAATAGTAAACATTAATATAAACTACAATAATGTGAATGGGAAACTCGACCAAGTTTGATTTTATCGAATACCAGTAGTCACTAAAATAACTTCCCCATCTAATCACATTAAAAGTAAAGTAGCCCAACCAAAACAAAATATGGTACTTGATTGGAATGGTAAAGGCTATTTTTTTGTTGAACAATGAAATAATGTTTTAATTAAAATGATTAGATATGCTACAAAATTCTTGTAAATATGTAGCAATTGTAACGATATAATAGCTAATTAGCAATAAAATTAGCAATTGTTTATTAATGCGAAATCACTTATCGACTATAAATTGTTGTCTATGTGCAAAAAGAGGTTATTCAGATATTTTTTTATATAAATATTTTACTATTAAATACTTTGGTCAAAATTAATAGACTAAATAATCCAATTATGAAACACAATTTAAGAACAACTTTCTTATTTTTTCTTTTACTTTTTGTCGCACAAATGTCTTTTGCGCAAGAAAAAGAAATTACAGGAACAGTGACCTCGCAAGCCGATGGCATACCTTTACCGGGGGTAAATGTATTGGTTGAGGGAACTACAAATGGTGCCCAAACAGATTTTGATGGTAACTACACACTTACAGCTTCAGTTGGCGATGTGCTAAACTTTTCATTTCTGGGAATGACCAGTGTACAAATAACAGTAGGAGATGCTAGTGTTGTTGATGTACAATTAGCTGAAGACGCCGAACAACTTGGCGAAGTTATTATAACAGCTTTAGGTATTAAAAAGACTAGAAAATCTTTGACCTATGCTGCACAAGATCTAAAAGCAGAAGAGTTAAACAGAGTAAAACAAACGAACCCAATTAATAGTTTATCTGGTAAAGTTTCTGGTGTGGCTGTAACGCGCAGTGCTTCTGGAAGTGGTGGGTCAGTTAAGGTAACCTTAAGGGGTAATTCTTCCATAGGAAATAATCAACCGTTATATGTTATAGATGGTATACCACTTTCTAATGCAACCGCAGGCCAGCCCGGCGATACTTTTGGAGATATTAACGGTGGAAATAAAGATGGTGGTGATGCCTTGTCTTTATTAAATCCTGATGATATCGCCTCTTTAACAGTACTTAAAGGAGCATCGGCTTCTGCTTTATATGGTAGTGCAGGTTTAAACGGGGTAATTTTAATTACAACAAAAAAAGGTATAGCAGGTAGCTTTAAGGTAAACTTTTCTTCAAATTTAACTGTAGATAGTGCAGCTTATGCGATGGACTTTAATAATGAAGCGCAAAATAATATTGACAACTTTTTAGATTCTGGTGTCACTAACATCAATTCATTATCTATCTCTGGTGGTTCGGAAAAAGCTCAAACTTTTTTCTCTTATAGCAATACCTTTTCAGATGGTATTTTACCAGATAACAAATTAAAACAACACACCATTAATGTGCGTGAAACTGCACAACTTTTCAAAGATAGATTAACGCTAAATGCAAGTGTCATGGCGTCTTCTCAAAAAATAAAAAACAGGCCTGTTTCTGGTTTATATTTTAATCCTTTGGTTGGTGCTTATGCATTTGATTCTCCGGGAGAAAGTTTATCAGACTATGGTGTGTTTGAAGAGTTTGATCAATCTAGAAATATTATGTCACAACGTTGGTTTAGAGGAACATCTGATGTTGAACAAAACCCGTATTGGATTACAAATAGAAATGCTAGTGAGGACACTAATAAAAAATTATTAGCCTCTTTAAGTTTAGGCTTTGAAGTAAACGATTGGCTTACCTTACAAACAAGAGGGACGTATGACCAATCTCAATTTCAGTTTCAAAGAAAGATATACGCTACAACAAATCTTACTTTAGCTCCTGCTAATGGTCGGTATATGGTAACAGAGACAGATGTTGTTCAATTGTATGGTGATTTGCTTGCTAACATTAATTACGAAATTAACGAAAACATTTTGTTAACTGCTATTGTAGGTGCAAGTACAACTCGCGCAACCACTGAATCGTTTACTGGAGATTCTGGCACAAACGGAGGATTGCAATTTGCAAATGTATTCTCATTCCAAAACTTTAATGGAAATCCTTCTGTAAATTTTACTCAAAATTCATTAGAAACACGTACCAGCTCTGTATTCGCTAGTGCAACAGTTGGTTTTCAAGATAAATTATTTGTCGATTTAACAGCACGAAACGACTGGTCTTCCACACTTCCTGCTGAAAACAACTCCTTCTTTTATCCATCATTTGGTGTAACGGGTATCTTAAGCGAGTTTTTTGATTTAGGTGACAATGTGTCTTTTGCTAAAGTAAGAGCATCATATGCCGAAGTAGGTAATGCATTCTTACCAGATCAAATAAATCCTAATGCATCTATCATCTTTGGTGGTGGAGGTGTTAATTCAACCGATCCTATTAGACCGTTTCCAGGAACAACACCAAAACCTGAAAGACAAAAATCATGGGAGATTGGTACAGAATGGCGTTTTAATAACGATCGTTATGGTATAGATATTGGGTATTATCACACAAATACATCAGATCAATATTATGCATTTGCTACTTCAGTTGCAATTATTGGAGCACCTCAAGCTTACTTGAATTCAGGTGAAATTTTAAATCAAGGTATAGAAGCCTCAATCTTTGCAACACCAATTCAAGGCGATGATTTTAATTGGACTACAAGGGTTAATTTTGCAAGCAACAAAAACGAAATTGTACAAATATATAATGGTGCCGATGTTGAAGGACTTATAGAACCAGAGTTTTTTACACTTTCTGGAAAAGGGGTAAACACTTTTGCATCTTACCTAGTTGAAGGTGGTTCTTTTGGAGACATCTATGCACAAGTAGTTCGTAGAAATGCTGATGGACTACCTATTATTACTGATGACGCACTTCAACAGGATACGGATAATCTAGTAGATGGTTTAACAAAGGTTGGTAACGCCAATCCAGATTTTACTTTGGGATGGAACAACTCTTTCGAGTATAAAAGCTTCACTTTAGATTTTCTTGTAGATGGAAACTTTGGAGGAGAAACCCTGAGTATGACCGAGGCTATTGTTGAAGGAAATAGTAATAATTCGGCTAGAGAAAGTGCTAATGGGGCAGTTAATGTAGAGATTGATGGAATAGCTTCCACACTATCCGCACAAGAATATTATGGTAAAGCAGGCGGTAGAAATAGTTTTACAGGTGAGTATGTATATAGTGCAACAAATGTTAGATTGGCAGAATTTGCTTTAGGGTATAATTTTAAACTTGCAGGAGATTCATTCTTTTCAAGAATAAAAGCGTCATTAGTAGGGAACAATTTATTCTTCTTCTACAAAGATGCACCACATGATCCGAATGTGTCCTTAAGTACAGGAAACGCATTGCAAGGCGTAGATGTACTGGGTCTTCCTTCTACAAGGAGTATAGGTCTTAATATTAATTTAACATTCTAAAAAAATTAAAATGATGAAAAATATAAGTAAATTATTAACGTGTTTGGCTGTATTAGGTCTAGTTACTGTATCATGCAGTGATTTGGAACAATTCAACGAAAACGATAGAAACATTACGCAAGAACAGTTGGAAGTAGATTTTCAACATGTGGGTTCTAAATACAAGCCTATCTTCGAAAATATCTATCAATATGTACCAGCATGGTCATATCAATTACAGCAAAATTTAAATGCTGATGTATATTCTGGATACATGACCCAGCCTAGACCTTTTGTTTCAGGCTCTAACAATTTAACTTACAGTATGGTAAGTGGTTGGAATGATTTTATTTGGACCGTACCTTATTCTAACGTGATGAATAACGTAGATGCAATAAACGAATTAACAGAAACTGAGTTTCCAACATTAAACGCTGTTTCATTGATATTAAAAGTATCTGCAATGCATCGTGTTACCGATGTTTTTGGCCCGATAGTATATTCTAATTTTGGAGACCTTGAAAATGCCGGAACTTACGATTCACAGCAACAAGCATATAATGCATTTTTTGCGGATTTGGATACTGCAGTCGCCAGTCTTATGGCCGATATTGATAGTGAGAAATTTGTAGCATTCGATGCATCGTATGGTGGAGATTACACACAATGGGTTAAACTAGCAAATTCTTTGCGTTTGCGTTTAGCAATTCGTATTTCTAAGGTAGACCCGGCAACGGCTAAAACTCAAGGTGAAATAGCTTTGAGCCAAGATTTAGGCGTTATGGAAGCTAATGCAGATGGTTTTTTTGTACATAGTGCGTTAGATCATCCACTAAGTGTAATAGATAATTCATGGGGCGATATTAGAATGAATGCCTCTATGGAATCCATTTTAGTAGGGTATAATGACTCCAGAGCTGGAAGTTATTTTGACGAATCTGCAATCACTCCTGGTGAATTCAAGGGTATTCGTAATGGATTACCATTGCTACCAGCATATGCTGGTGAAGAAGAGCAGAGGGATACGTATCAAGCCTTTTCGCAATTTAATGATAACATACATACATCAACTGTGCAATTAATGACGACTTCAGAGGTCTATTTCTTAAAAGCCGAAGCAGCCTTAAGAGGTTGGAGTGGCGCGGGAGATGCACAAGGAAATTATGAAATGGGTATTTCAACATCTTTTGAACAGCATGGCGCTAGTGGTGCCGCTGCATACATGATGGACAACACTTCAACTCCTGCAGATTACGTAGACCCTTTAGATGCAGCGCACAACGCAACAGCATTAAGCACAAGTACTATTGCCTGGGACGGAGGTTCTACAAATGAAGAAAATTTAGAACGTATTATAACTCAAAAATGGATTGCAATGTTTCCTGAAGGTCAGGAAGCTTGGAGTGAATTTAGACGTACTGGGTATCCTAAAATTTTCCCTGTAGTAAGTAACCAAAGTGCGGGAGATGTTGATACCGATATACAAATTAGAAGAATTCCTTTTGTAGATAGTGAACTATCGACCAATCCTGATGGTGTTGCAAATGCTGTTACATTATTAGGTGGTCCAGACAATGCGGGTACTAGATTATGGTGGGACACAGGAGAATCAAATTTTTAAGATTAGTAGTTTTTTTTATATTCAAATATTTTGATTAGTTACAAAACAAGCGGAGAGTGTTAATTTTTTCGCTTGTTTTATCAAACATTAACTTTAATGACATCTTTCACGATGAAACATCCATAACTAAATGTTAGATACACAAGAGTATAATTACATGGGTATTACATTATGACCGATAAGAAACAATAAATATAAACAGATGAAATTGAATATTGCAAATTATAAAAGCATCGTTTATAAAGAGGCCGGGAAATTTGAAGAAACCCGTTTTGAAAAAATTCATAATGTTATCTTCTCCTCTTCTCATGAGGCTTCTATATTAGTAGCGCAAGAGATTGCAAGTTTAATCCGGGAAAAAAGTGCGTTAAATGAGCCTTGTATATTAGGACTTGCTACAGGATCTTCTCCCATAAAAGTTTACGAAGAGCTTGTTAGAATGCATAAAGAAGAAGGCTTAAGCTTTGCAAATGTCGTGACCTTTAATCTGGATGAGTATTATCCAATGGATAACAGTAATATTCAAAGTTATCATTACTTTATGCATGAGCATCTTTTTAATCATGTAGACATAT
>CAXMOQ010000068.1:0-12946 GCA_964195015.1 uncultured Flavobacteriaceae bacterium
TATAAATATTACAGATGAAAAAACAGTTTTTACTTGTAATATTTGCGCTTATAATTAATAACACGGTGTGTTCTCAAATATTAAAAAAAAGGGAATCGTTGAAAAAAGAAAATGATTCGCTGAGTATAATACAACTAGCAGATTCCTTATTTATTGATCATAACATTAAGAATTATTCATTAAGGTTATTTACAAATTATAAAGTCAAACGGTTTAGAATAAATAATGATGATTTTAGATCGCGTTATGTGCCTAATAATCGTTATGGATTGGGTTTTGGTTTTGCTAGTAGTAAAGTTTTAATTGATATAGCCTTTAATGTAAAAACCGATAAGAAAAATGTAACCAATAGGCTTGATGGTCTTTATGATTATTTTTCAGCCAATGGCAATATTTTACCTGAAAACGGAGAACTCTATTACAACGAACAAGCAGAAATTAAACGCTATAATAGTATGGCTGTTGGTGTTTTAGGCGGTTTTTTATCGGTTTTTATGTTACCTAAAAACCTTATTGCCTCCTGTAATATTATGCCAGGAATTGCCCTTATGGCTAAAAAAATAACCTTACAAGATGATAGTTACAGACCATCAAAACCAATGCTTTATAAATTGGATTTCAGATTTGCTATAGGATATCACGTTGAGAGGTATTATGTAAATTTAATTTATGGTACTGATATTTATTCAACTGATTTAAATTTTGGCAATAAGTATGCCTTTAATTTGACTAAAGCAAAGTTGGCTTTTGGGTATAGGTTGGGTGTGAATAAAAAATAAAACGAAGTCCTTATTTTAATATGTGCTTTATCTTCACAAAAACAGTTAATATAAAACAGTTTAATGCCATTACATTAATAAACTCAAAATAGTGCTCTGTAAGATTCAAATTAAAAAAACATGAATAATACTAAAATATTATGCATAGGCGACAGCATCACCTTTGGTTATGAGACAGAAGAGGCTCAAAATTGGACAACCTTATTGGGTGACGATTTGGGTGTAGAAGTTATTAATCGTGGCTTAAACGGTGATACAACAGCAGGTATGTTAGCGCGATTTCAACGGCATGTGATAGATCAAAAACCAAGTCATGTAATTGTAACTGGTGGCACCAACGATTTATGGTTTGGATTAAAAGACGAGCTAATTATTTCCAATATTTTCACCATGGCAAGGCAGGCAAAATTTATTGATATAGTGCCTGTTATTGGCATTCCTACACCATGCTTTAATCTTAATGAACTTAATTTTGTGCAGGAAGATTATGCCGAATGCATTAGGAGTTTTCAAAACACATTAATAAGTTTTTGTAATGAAAAGGAGATTGCTTTTATTGACTTTTCTGTAAATATGGATCGCAATCATTTTCTTGAAGATGGTTTGCATATTAATAAAGTAGGGCAGAAGCTTATGGTAAAGAATGCGAAGTCAGTTTTAATGAAACTTATTTCATTTTAGATGAATAATACAGCAGAAATAAAAATTAACGATTTTGTCTTTGATTGCCGAATTTCAGGAAATAAAGATGACCAATTGGTGATCCTGCTTCATGGATTTCCAGAGAGTTCTTTTATGTGGATTGATTTGATGCAAGACATTTCGGCTTTAGGGTTTTATTGCATTGCACCTAATATGCGAGGTTATAGTGAAGGTGCACGCCCTAAAGGAAAGCAACATTACACTATAGATAAGTTGTGCCAAGATGTTTTTGATATCGCTAAATTTGTCGGCAAGGAAAAGTTCCATTTAATTGCTCATGATTGGGGCGCTGTTATTGGTTGGAAAACTGTTTACGACAATCCAAAAGCTATTTTAAGTTGGACGGCGTTATCAATTCCACATATTAAAGCATTTAGTTATGCGATAGCGAATGATGCGGTACAAAAAAAGAAAAGCCAATACGTTAAGAACTTTCAAGTTCCTTTTTTACCGGAAATGCAAATTAGAAAAAATGATTTTGAACTCTTTAGAAAATTATGGAAACATAGTAGTGAAGAAGAAGTTGAAGATTACTTGTTTATCTTCAGAAACAAAAAGGCCTTAACAGCTGCTCTAAATTATTATAGAGCAAACTACCAGTTTTTAAGAAAACTACAAATAGGTAATATAAACGTACCGACATTATTTATTTGGGGAGAACACGATCTGGCGGTTGGAGCTTATGGCGTTGAGTATAGTCATAAGTATATGAAATCTTATTACAAGTTTGTGAAATTGGATGCAGGTCACTGGTTAATTCAATCAAGATATGAAGATATTAAGACCGAAATCATTGAGCATCTTTTAAAGTTTAAGGTTAAAATAACTGTTTAAATATGACAAAAATCAGCTATAAAAAAGTAAAATATAATTAACTTTGAATGTATAATTAAAACATAATAAAATGACTATAAATATTCAATATGTCCGTATGGCAACAAGTGAAGCCATGAACACTTATGTTACAAGAAAATTACAAAAATTAGGGAAAAAGTATGATTGGGTAATCGCAGCCGAAGCACATTTTGAAACACAGCACGACCCAAAAGGATTGGGTAAAATATGTAAGATGGAATTGAGTTTGCCAGGGCCAAGAATATTCGCTACGTCTAACGAAAAAAATTACGAACTAGCTGTTAAAAATACGATTAAAGATTTAGAGACGCAGCTAAAAAAACGTAAGAAAACATTTCAAACGCATTAAACTTAACGGTGATGATAAGGTTCATTCTTTAAAATCGTGAAGCCTCTATAGAGTTGCTCGATAACAAATAAGCGTACCATTTGGTGAGAGAACGTCATTTTAGATAGCGATAAATTTCCTTGAGCTTTGTTGTAAACCTCTTGCGAAAAACCATAGGGACCACCAATGGCAAACACCAACTGCTTAATGCCGGAATTCATATATTTTTGCAAGTAGTTCGAAAACGAAACAGAATCCATTTGCTTACCGTTTTCGTCCAATAAGATTAAGACATCTGTGTTTGTTAATTTATTTAAGATAAGCTCACCTTCTTTTTGCTTTTGTTGCGCTTCACTTAAGTTTTTGGCATTTTTAATATCAGGAATGATTTCAAGATTGAATTTTATATAAAACCCTAAACGTTTTTTGTAATCGTCAATTAAAGACTGAAGTTGTTTGTTGTCGGTTTTGCCAATGGCAAGAAGTTTAATAGTCATACACAAATTTACGAATTACGAATTGGGATTTTAGATTTTAAATGTAGCAAAAAATTAAAAAGCGTAAATCGTAAATCAATTATCGTAAATCCTTTATATTTTAGCAGTAAAGAAAATTGCGATGATAAGTAAAGCCCAATTCAATAATGAGATAGAATTAATTATCGCCAATGCCATACGTGAAGATGTTGGTGATGGCGACCATAGCTCGTTGGCTTGTATTCCAACTACAGCAGTGGGTAAGGCGAAACTCTTGGTGAAGGATAAAGGCATTATCGCAGGTGTAGAATTCGCAAAGCAGGTATTTAAGTATGTTGATAAAAATTTAAGAGTTGAGACTTTAATTGAAGATGGTTCTAAAGTAAAATTTGGAGACATTGTTTTTTATTTGCAAGGCGCTTCACAATCTATTTTAAAGGCAGAACGGTTAGTGCTTAATGCTATGCAACGTATGAGTGCTATTGCGACAAAAACAAGATCGTTTGTTGATTTATTGGAAGGTACGGGAACAACCATTTTAGATACCCGAAAGACGACACCGGGTATTCGTGCGATGGAAAAATGGGCTGTAAAAATTGGAGGAGGAGAGAACCACAGATTTGCGTTGTACGATATGATTATGCTTAAAGATAATCACATCGATTTTGCCGGAGGGATTACCAAAGCGATTCATTTAACCAAGCAATACCTTAAAGCCACCAATAGAGATTTAAAAATAATTGTTGAAGCGAGAGACTTGGATGAAGTTGAAGAAATTTTACTCTGTGAAGGTGTTTATAGAATACTATTAGATAATTTCAACTACCAAGACACAAAAAAAGCGGTAGCATTAATAGGCGATAAATGTCTTACGGAATCTTCGGGAAATATAGACGAGATCACCATAAAACATTATGCCGAATGTGGCGTCAATTATATTTCTAGTGGCGCATTAACCCATTCGGTTTACAATATGGACTTAAGCTTAAAAGCAGTGGATGTGTAATCAGTGTTCAGTAAGCAGTAATCAGTTTACTGCAATCAAAGTTTAGTAATTGGTTTTCACTTAACAACAAACAGCAAATGACCAAACCCATAGAAGATAAGCTTGCTAAAATCCCGATCGTAAATGTTTTGGTGTCTTTCTTAAAGAAGATAAAACTTCCTGGACTGGAAGGCCTATCACTTTACGATTTGTTCGAAATGTACATTATTGGGATTGTAAAAGGCGCTGTGACCACAAGAGCCAGTGCTATTGCTTTTAGTTTTTTTACTGCTATTTTTCCGTTTTTATTGTTTGTTCTTATACTTATTCCATATATCCCAATTGATGGCTTTAAAACAGAGTTTTTGTCCTTTTTAGAATCGTTTTTACCATCACAAACCTCCGATTTTTTTATCTCTAATATCTTTTCAAACATTGAAAACACTGAAGGTAATGAGCACGTTGGCTTATTGTCTTCGGTCTTTGCACTATCTATTTTATTAATGGCAAATGGCGTGAATGCTGTGTTTTCAGGATTTGAAAATTCGTATCATGTAAGACTTACCAGAAATATTTTCAGACAATATCTTTTTGCCCTTGGCGTGGCTTTAATTTTAGCCGTTTTATTAATTCTAACCGTTGCTGTTTTTGGATATTTTCAAATTTATATCATTCAGCCACTATACGAGAGTTTGAACGAGCAAGGATTTGCAAAACAGGGCGCCAATGTGTTTTGGATCGTTTTCGCAAAATATGTGTTCTTTGTATTTATGGTATATATTGCAACTTCTACCTTGTATTATTTTGGAACTAAAGAAGGGAAACTTTCCAATTTCTTTTCGGTTGGCGCTTTATTTACCACCTTGTTAATTATTTTAACTTCCTATCTTTTTGGGATTTATATTGATAATTTCTCAAAATACAATGAACTTTACGGCTCTATAGGAGCTTTGTTGATTCTGCTGTTATATCTATGGTTAAATTCAAATATTTTGCTGTTAGGCTTCGAACTGAATGCGTCTATAAACCGATTAAGAAAAAGGTGCTAACTAATGGTGTATTTTATAGAAACAACTTAACAGCCTACGACTCGACAAGTATCATATTTTTGGTTTATATTCGTGCATTCGTGGCGAACTTTGAACCTGAACTTTTAAACTTTGAACCATTTTATAGACGTCATAATTCCAATTCCGCTTAAAAAGCAATTTACCTATAGCATTACCAGTGCCGAAGCTTCATTTTTACAAGTAGGTATGCGTGTTGCCGTCCCTTTTGGGAAATCTAAAATATATACAGGGATTGTTTATAAAATTCATAATAATCCGCCTGAAGTTTATGAAGCTAAAGAAATTCATCAGATTTTAGACGAAACACCTGTGGTAAACCCGATCCAGATTAAACTTTGGGAATGGATTTCAAAATATTATATGTGTACGCTGGGTGATGTGATGCGTGCCGCTCTGCCCAATGCTTTGATCTTGGAAAGTGAAACGATTGTAACTAAAAATCAGGATAAGGTAATTAATGATGAAGACTTAAAAGATGATGAGTTTTTGGTCTATGAAGCCTTACAGCACCAATCTTCGTTAAAGATCCAGGATATTGTTAGTATTCTGGATAAAAACAATGTACTTCCTGTGATTAAACGCCTCATTGATAAGGAGGTTGTTCTGGTTCAAGAAGAGATTTATGAAAAATACAAACCTAAATTGGTGCGTTATGTAAAACTTCATACCAATTTTTCTTCGGAAGAAAAGCTGCAACAATTACTTGACAATTTATCAAGAGCACCAAAACAACGTCATGTTATTATGACCTTATTTACGATCTCTGCGCAGACTAAAAAACCAATCAAGGTTTCAGAATTAGTGAAACAAAGTGAAGCATCTCCGGCAATTGTAAAGACTTTGATAGATAAAGGAATTTTAGAAGATTATCAGATTCAGAAAGATAGAGTTCAATATTCTGGAGAAGAGAATGAAGCTACAAAAACGCTTAATGAAGACCAAAAAAATGCTTTAAGTAAAATACGGCAAATATTTGAAAAACAAAATGTTACACTTTTACATGGTATTACATCGTCTGGTAAAACGGAAATCTATGTAAAGCTCATTGAAGACGTTATTAACAACGGAAAGCAAGTACTGTATTTACTTCCGGAGATTGCATTAACAACACAATTGGTAACACGATTGCAAAACTATTTTGGAGAAAAGGTGGCAGTTTATCATTCAAAATATTCGGCTCATGAGCGTGTTGAGGTGTGGAATAATATGCTGCAGAATTCACCTAAAGCCCAAATAATTTTGGGTGCGCGCTCCTCTATATTTTTACCGTTCAGTAATTTAGGATTAATTATTGTTGATGAGGAGCATGAATCATCTTTTAAACAGTTCGATCCAGCACCACGATATCATGCCCGAGATACGGCTATTGTTCTTGCAAATCTCCATGAAGCAAAGACTCTGTTGGGTTCTGCGACACCAAGTTTAGAAAGTTATTTTAACGCAAAGCAAAATAAATATGGTTTTGTCGAAATAAATAAGCGTTATAATAATGTGCTGTTGCCAGAGATAGAATTGGTCGATATAAAAGACAAGCATAAGCGCAAACTTATGAAAGGTCATTTTAGTGATAGGCTTTTGGAAGAAATGTCGGAAGCTTTAAACGAAGGTCATCAAATTATTTTGTTCCAGAACAGGCGAGGATTTTCGCCTATAGTGGAATGTAATACATGTGGGCATTCGCCACAATGTCCGAATTGCGATGTGAGTTTAACTTATCATCAATATAAAAATCAATTGCGTTGTCATTATTGTGGTCATAACATAGCCATGTTACAAAACTGTATGGCCTGCGGAAGCACTGGATTGGATAGCAAAGGCTTCGGGACAGAACAGATAGAAGAAGAAGTAAAGGTGTTGTTTCCCAATTATAAAGCCTCTAGAATGGATTTGGACACTACCAGAGGGAAATATGCCTACGAGAATATCATTACGGCTTTTGAACAGCAGGAAGTCGATATTTTGATTGGTACGCAAATGGTTACCAAAGGTCTGGATTTTAGAAATGTAAAACTGGTAGGTGTTATGAATGCCGATAATATGCTGAATTTCCCTGATTTTAGAGCGCATGAGCGCAGCTTTCAACTCATGTTACAGGTTTCGGGTAGGGCAGGACGCACAAAAAAACAGGGCAAGGTATTAATTCAGACTTATAACCCATATCATAACATATTGCAACAAGTTTCTAATAATGATTATAAAAGTATGTTTAATGAGCAAATGGATGAGCGCTATAATTTTAAATATCCTCCAATTTATAGGATTATAAAGATTACATTAAAACACAAGGATTATAATAAAGTAAATGGGGCGTCTGATTGGTTTGCCAAATCTTTAAAACAGATATTTGCAGAATATGTTTTAGGACCTGAATTCCCGCCGGTCTCCAGAATTCGTAACCAATACCATAAAAACATATTAATAAAGATACCCCAAAAACAATCCCTTAATAAAACAAAAGAAGCTATTATTAAGGTTAATAATAGCTTCTTCAATATAAAAGATTTTAGGGCAGTAAAAGTAATATTAAATGTCGATAATTTTTAGTTTTAAATATTATTTAAAGCATCAACAAGCTGTGTTTTTTTGTTCCTGCTTAAAGGAATTTCATAAGGGCCAACTTCAACATTTTTACTGTTAAATCGATCTACCTTATCAAGGTTTACAATATAAGATTTGTGAATTCTTAAAAATTTACCTTCTGGAAGTTCATGTTCAAAAGCTTTCATTGTAGATAACACGACTAGGCTGTTCTCTTCGGTAACTAACTTCACATAATCACCAAGAGCTTCAATCCACTTAATGTCTTTAATATAAACTTTACGTTTTTTAAGGTTGCTTTTCACAAAAATGTGCTCACCTTCGTCTTCGTTAAAATCTAGTTTCAGTTTATGTTGCTCTACGGCTTTGTCTACGGCCGTGTTAAAACGCTCTCTTGTAATGGGCTTATGCAAATAATCGGTTGCATCGTAATTAAATGCTTTAAAGGCATATTCTGTCTTACCGGTTACAAAAATAATTTGAGGCTTATTGTTTAATACGTCCAAAAGTTCAAAACCATTTAAAACAGGCATTTCGATATCTAAAAAGATTAAGTCGACTTGATGTGAGTTCAGTCCATTCTTGGTTTCTAAAGCGCTACTATATTCAGCAATTAAGTTAAGCGAGGAGTGATTCTCAATTAACTTCACGATTGAGAGACGCTGGATTGCCGAATCGTCAACTACTACACAATTTAAAGTCATAACATTTAATATTTTAGGTTAAGGTATCGACAATAGTACGAAAAATTCGGTTAAAAACCAAAAAACATCGATAAAGTGTTTGATTTAACAAAACTTTAACAATTGCTTTTGCCACTATAATATAGTCTAGGGATAGTTGCAAGATACAAATAAAAAGATTATTTTTGCACCCATTTTTAACAATAAAATTATAATTTATGAATCATTATGAAACTGTTTTCATCTTAAATCCCGTTTTATCTGAAGACCAGATAAAGGAAACAGTAAAGAAATACGAAGATATTCTTGTTTCTAAAGGAGCGAAGATGATAGCCAAAGAAGATTGGGGACTAAAAAAATTAGCTTACCCAATCCAAAACAAAAAAAGTGGTTTTTATCACTTATTTGAGTACACTGTAGATGGAGAAGTGATTATTCCTTTAGAAGTAGAGTTTAGACGTGATGAGCGTTTTATGCGTTACTTAACGGTTACTTTAGACAAACATGCCATTTCTTGGGCAGAAAGAAGAAGAGTTAAACTTAAAGAAAAAGCGTAATTATGTCATCTATAGAACAACAATCAAAAGGAAAAAAGGAAGGCGATATAAGATATCTAACACCTTTGAACATAGAAACCAACAAGGCTAAAAAGTATTGTATGTTTAAAAAGTCTGGAATCAAATATGTTGATTATAAAGACCCGGATTTTTTAATGAGATTTATAAACGAGCAAGGTAAAATTTTACCAAGACGTCTTACAGGTACTTCATTAAAATACCAACGTAAAGTGGCAGTTGCTGTAAAAAGAGCGCGTCATTTAGCTTTAATGCCGTACGTAGCAGATTTATTAAAATAAAATTATCATACAATGGAACTTATATTAAAACAAGACGTTGAAAATTTAGGATTTAAAGACGATGTTGTAACGGTTAAGAACGGTTATGGTAGAAACTTTTTAATTCCGCAAGGACAAGCTGTTTTAGCGACTATTTCTGCAAAGAAAGTTTTAGCAGAGAATGTAAAGCAAAGAGCTTTTAAAGAAAAGAAAATAATTGATGATGCTAATGAACTTGCTGAAGTTTTAAAAGCATTAGACATTAAAATCACTGCCAAAGTTGGTACGGGTGACAAATTATTTGGATCTGTAAACAATATAAATCTAGCCGAAGCTCTTGAAAAAGAAGGCCAGACAATTGATAAAAAATTTATTAATGTCATTGGTGGAAGTGTAAAACGATTGGGCAAGTATAATGCTGTGATTCGGTTACACAGAGAAGTATCAGTAGATTTTCCTTTTCGGGTTATAGCACAAGCTTAATCTTAAAATAGGACTAACAAGATACAGAGTTAATAACTTTGTTATAATAAAAACCGCTCTATGAGCGGTTTTTTGCATTTAATTTTGTTATTTTTATTGGAACTAATTCAAAATTATACATTCATGAAAAAATTTACCCTTTCTTTTTTCTTTATGCTTGTAGGGGTTCTTGCTTTTGGGCAGGTTACAACTTCCAACATAAAGGGAGTGATTTCAGACGAGGCTTCAGGGCCATTACCTGGCGCTAATGTTGTGGCTATTCATACACCTACGGGTACTAAATATGGTGCCGCAACCAATATTGATGGTCGATACAATTTACTTAATTTACGCGTTGGTGGACCTTATAATGTAACCATTACTTATATTGGTTACAAAGATCAGGTTTTTGAAAATGTGCATTTAACACTAGGTAAAACACTTAATTTAGATATAGATTTAATTGCCGATAGTGAACAATTAGATGCTGTTGTAATTCAAGGCACAGGAACTGGCGGAACGTTTAGTAGCGATCGCACCGGTGCAGAAACCAGTGTGGGAAGACGTGAATTAACACGTTTGCCTTCTATTTCACGTTCGGCTTCAGATTTTACAAGACTGGAACCAACGGCAAGTGGAAACTCTTTTGCAGGTAGGAACGACCAGTTTAATAACTTCTCTTTAGATGGGGCTATTTTTAATAACCCTTTTGGTTTAGACTCACCGACTCCAGGTGGTCAAACCGATTCACAACCTATCTCTCTTGATGCAATCGATCAAATTTCAGTATCGATCGCACCTTACGATGTAACACAATCTGGCTTTACTGGAGCCTCTGTAAATGCGGTAACAAAAAGTGGTACCAATGAGTTTCATGGCACGGTATATGGGTTTTTTAGAAATGAAGACCTTACAGGCAGTAAGATTAAAGGAGAAAAGTTATTTGTTCCAAAATTAGAACAAACACAAGTAGGAGTTAGTATTGGCGGGCCAATTATAAAAAATAAATTATTCTTTTTCGCAAATTTTGAAAAGGATGATCGTTCAGATTTAGGAACTAATGGATGGGTTCCATTCTCTGATTCCGGTGCCATTAACGAATCTAGGGTTTTAGAATCAGACCTAATTGCAATAAGAGATGCTTTTGATGCTATAGGTTATGATACAGGAGCTTATGAAGGATTTATACATAAAGCCGAATCTACAAAAGGTATTTTTAAACTCGATTGGAATATTAATGATAATAACCGTTTAGCTGTTATTTATAATTTTTTAGATGCGTCTAAAGAGAAACCAAGACATCCAACAGCTTTTAATTTTGGAGGACCTAGCGCTTCAACATTACAGTTCGAAAATTCAGGATACCAAATTAATAATAAGTTGAAATCAGTTCAAGTAGAATTAAACTCAACTTTATCAAATAATACTTCAAACAAATTTCAATTTGGGTATACACATTTTGATGATTCTAGAAATCCATTTTCATCACCTGCACCATCTCTTGCTATTACTAAAGACGGTTCTTCTTATATCATTGTTGGTCACGAACCATTTTCAATTAACAATGTATTGGATCAAAAGGTATTACAATTTACGGATAACTTGAGCTTTTTTAAAGGCGATCATACCTATACCGTAGGTTTTTCATTCGAAAAATTCTCGTTTGAAAACTCATTTAATTTAGTGAGTTATGGATTTGATGTTTTTGGAAATGTAGATATTAATGCTTTTGATGCTAATGATTATGTAGGAACTATTGCGGCTGCAGAGGCTACTTTTGCTGCTAATAATGCTGCTCCTAATGGTACTCCAGGAGGTTGGGCTTTTGTAGAAATTAATGTTGGGCAATTGTCTTTTTATGCACAGGATGAATGGAATGTTAACGAAAAATTTAAGTTAACTTATGGATTACGTTTTGATAAACCATTATTCTTTGATACTGCAGAAAAGGCTCAAGATATAATTGATAGAACTTTTGATTATGACCCTAGTATTCAATACAATAACCCAAATAATGGTGAAACAGTATTTATTGATAATACAAATATGCCAACTAACAAGTGGCTAATCTCTCCAAGGGTTGGTTTTAATTACGATGTTAATGGCGATGACACCTTCCAACTTCGTGGTGGTACAGGAACTTTTACTGGTCGTTTCCCTTTTGTGTGGATTGCCAATCAAATTGGAAATCCTGGAGTAGGATTTTTGCAGTATGTAGATCCAGATTATCAATTTCCACAAGTATGGCGAACCAATATTGGTGCAGATAAACGTTTTGAAAGCGGTTTAATTTTAACAGCTGATGTGTCTTATACTAAAGACATAAATGGGCCACATGTTCAAAATTGGGGACTATTACCACCATCTGGTACGTTGAATACTCCATTTGATCAAAGACCATTTTATATTTCAGCTGATGATAAAGGCAGTAATTCTGCATATGTGTTTACAAATTCAGATAAAGGAAGGATCTGGAACGCATCTATAAAAGCGCAAAAAACATTTGATAATGGATTATATACAATGCTGGCTTATAGTTACTTAAATGCTAAAGACGTAAACTCTATTGAAGCAGAAATCACCGCTGATGCGTCTAATGGTAATCCCGTACTTGGTAATATGAATAATGATGTATTGGCATTTTCTAAATATGGAGATACCCACAGATTTATTGGAGTTGCAAGTAAACGATGGGATTATGGAAATGATAAATGGTCAACGACCATATCTACATTTTTTGAATATGCACAAGGTGGACGATTTAATTATACCTATGCTGGTAATATTAATAATGATGGCGTTAATTTTGGAGATGGTGTTAACAATGATTTGATTTATATACCTACAGATGTTGAAATAGATACTCAAATGAATTTTTCTACTGCGTTTCCAGAAGGCGAACAGAAATCTGGTTTAAAAAGTTATATAGCTCAAGATGATTATTTAAGTGGTCGTAGAGGGCAATATGCAGAACGCTACGGTGCCATAGCGCCTTGGCGTGGTAAATGGGATGTTAAATTCATGCAAGATTACAGAATTAAAATATCTGAAGATAAAGTGAATACCATCCAATTTACTATCGATATTTTAAACTTCGGAAATCTTATAAGTTCAGACTGGGGATTAGTACAACAGCCTAATAATATACAACCTATTGGTGTGGCTGTTGATGGTAGTGGTACACCAACGTACACATTTAATCCAGATCAAACGGATACCTTTGGTTACGATTC
>CAXMOQ010000069.1:0-12855 GCA_964195015.1 uncultured Flavobacteriaceae bacterium
TCAATACATTAAAAATATTTCGACAAGCTCAATATGACATAGAACATTACTTTTCAGACAGCCTCTTCTATATATTCAAAATTGAAATTTTTAATCTTCAGCGCCATTAACATATTTAAACGCTATAGCTGCAAGCGTACCTGCTGCTAATTGTCCAACAAGAAAAGTTCCAATATTTCCCCAAGTAGTCATTTCGGCTAAACTAACACCAACCGCAACGGCCGGATTAAATGCACCTCCTGTAACACCGCCAAGTCCATAAGCACATGCTGTAACGGTAAAACCAATAGCTAAACCGTAAAACGAATTCCCAGCAGTCCCTTTGGCAGTAGCGCTATGAAGCACTACCCAAACTAAAGCAAAAGTCCCAAGGAATTCAGCTATCGCTCCATTCATAAAATCGAATATGCCTCCAGTCGTAATCCCAACGGCACCGCCTATGTCTCCCAATAAGTGTGTTCCTAAAACTGCAGCGATACTACCACCCACAATTTGGGCAACCCAATAGCCTATTACATCTGGCATTCCTATTTTACCGCGAATCCAAACACCCAAGGTTACTGCCGGATTAAAGTGCCCACCGGAAATATGTCCGCCAGAATAAATCATAACCATTAAAATACTACCAATAGCTACAGGAGCCATAATACCTGCTGTTCCGTTTACAGTTAAAACAACAGTAAGAACCAAAAAAAATGTGCCAATAAATTCTACTAAATACTTTTTCATTCTGTTTAATGTTAGTTAGTTAATATTTCATAAATATATAAAAAAATTGGATTTTTAAAATGCTGGTATTTAAAACACTTATTAATATTTCATTTAAACTAGCAGGTTTTTCTAAAAAGCATTATTTTTACAGTTAAACAATATAAGCATATGGCAACGATTACTTTAGGTGGAAACACTGTAATTACATCTGGCGAATTACCAACTGTTGGTTCTATAGCACCCGATTTTAAATTAGTAGCAGAAGATTTAGCTACAAAAACATTATCAGATTTTAAAGGAAACAATCTTATTCTTAATATATTTCCAAGCATTGGAACAGGTGTTTGTGCTGCTTCAGTTAGGGAGTTTAATAAATCTGCTGCTTCGAATCAGAATACAAAAGTGCTATGCATTTCCAGAGATCTACCTTTTGCTCAACAACAATTTTGTGCTGCTGAAGGGATAGAAAATGTTGTTATGCTATCCGATTTTAAATGTGGTGACTTTGGAAAAACCTATGGATTAATAATGACAAATGGAAAATTTGATGGTCTTAATTCCAGATGTGTTATAGTTATAAATAAAGAAGGTACAATTATCTACACCGAACAAGTTCCTGAAATTGGTGAAGAACCTAATTATAAAGCTGCACTTGACGCCTTATTAAATGCCTAACAAAGAGTCGTTTTTTGTCAATCGCCTAAAGAGTATAGGCTACGCATTTAAAGGTGCAGTCTTACTTTTAAAAACAGAAGCTAGTATAAAAATTCAGTTTGCCATTGTGCTTTTAATGACAGTTCTAGGCTTTTATTTTAATATCTCTGTTACCGAATGGATGGCACAAATTTTAGCCGTTGGTTTGGTTATGAGCATTGAAGGATTAAATACGGCTATCGAAGAAATCGCAGACTTTATCCATCCAGAACAACACTCAAAAATTGGCTTTATAAAAGATGTTGCTGCCGGTGCTGTGTTTATAGCTTCAGTAGCTGCAGTAATTGTAGGTTTTATAATTTACCTTCCAAAGGTTTTTTAAATACCAAATATCCATAAAATTGAAAAATAAGATCTCGTTTTTCAACGAGATTAACCAAACTAAATATTTTGAATACATTGCCAAGCAATTTTTCGAAATAAAGTTTCGTTAACGTTAGTAATTTGTATTTTTGTTCAATCTAACAAGATATAATGGCCAAAAAGAAAAGCAAAGCTAAAAAAGCAACTACTTCAATATTTAAAAAACCAAGTTTTAAACTATCTAATCAACAAAAATTGATTTTTGGTAGCTTTTTAATCATATTCGGTATTTTACTATGTATTGCTTTTTTATCCTTTTTTTTTACTGGTGAAGCCGATCAAAGTACACTTTCAGATTCATCAAGCGAAAATAATGTACAAAATTGGTTAAGCAAATCTGGCGTTTGGTTAAGCGATTTTTTTATCCGTCGTGGTTTTGGTATTGCGTCATTTATATTTTCAGGTTTAATATTTCTTTCTGGTATTTATGTCCTTATGGACATTAACAAAACCAAACTTCGTAAGCATTGGTTCTGGGGAACACTTATAATTATTTGGATTTCAATTTTCTTTGGATTCTTTAATTCTAAAATCGATATCCTTGGTGGTACTATTGGTTTCGAAATGAACACATTTTTACAAGATTACATTGGGAAAATAGGCACGTCTCTCCTACTGTTATTTGTATTAATAATCTATCTGGCAATTCGGTTTAAGGTCACAGCGCAAAGTTTTATTACACTATTCAAATCGGCAAAAAAAGATATTAAAGATGAATTTTCTCAAGGCGAAGATAACGCTAAAGTAGCTTTTGATAATGCACTAACGGCCGAAGCCGAAGACATAAAATCGACCTTCGAAATCCCACTTGAGAATATAGAGCCTACCATAAAAAATTATTCAAAACCTGAAAAATCAAGTCAAGTTTTAGAGGTTGAAATCAAAGATGAAGAGTCCATAGAAACATTAGAAATGGAAGTTGAGCAAGTTGCCGAAGAACAGTCTGAAACCGATAACCTTGCCAATAAGCTGGTTGAGGATTTTGGGCAATTCGATCCTACATTAGAACTTGGTAATTACCAATTTCCGTCATTAGATTTACTTAAAAAATATGATTCAGAGGGTATTACTATCAATCAGGAAGAGCTTGAAGAAAATAAAAACAAGATTGTAGAAACCTTAAACAACTACAAAATTGGGATTGCCAGTATTAAGGCCACTATTGGATCAACGGTAACGCTTTACGAAATTGTTCCTGAAGCTGGCATACGTATTTCGAAAATCAAGAATCTGGAAGACGATATTGCTTTGTCGCTTTCGGCACTTGGTATACGTATTATCGCACCAATTCCCGGAAAAGGCACCATAGGTATTGAAGTACCAAATAAAAACGCTACCATAGTATCGATGCACTCCGTAATCGCATCGAAGAAATTTCAGAATGCCGACATGCAATTACCTATCGCCCTTGGAAAAACCATTAGCAACGAAACATTTGTAGTCGATCTTGCCAGAATGCCTCACCTTCTTATGGCTGGTGCGACAGGTCAAGGTAAATCGGTTGGGTTAAATGCTGTGTTGGCATCATTGCTTTATAAAAAACACCCAGCCGAAGTCAAGTTTGTATTGGTCGACCCTAAAAAAGTTGAACTTACCCTTTTCAACAAAATAGAACGCCATTATTTAGCGAAACTTCCAGATAGCGAAGACGCCATCATTACCGATAACACCAAAGTCATCAATACCCTAAACTCGTTGTGTATTGAAATGGATAACCGTTACGAATTGCTAAAAAATGCGTTTTGTAGAAATATTGCCGAATACAATGCCAAGTTTAAGGCAAGAAAATTAAACCCTAATGATGGCCATCAGTTTTTACCTTATATCGTTTTGGTAGTTGATGAGTTTGCCGATTTAATAATGACTGCTGGTAAAGAAGTAGAAACGCCCATTGCTCGTTTGGCACAATTAGCGAGAGCCATCGGCATTCATTTAATTATTGCAACCCAACGTCCATCGGTTAATGTTATTACAGGGATTATTAAAGCAAATTTCCCTGCGCGAATTGCTTTCAGGGTAACTTCCAAAATCGATTCTCGAACTATATTAGATAGTTCGGGAGCAGACCAGTTAATTGGTCGCGGCGATATGTTATTTACCCAAGGGAATGATGTGATACGTGTGCAATGTGCCTTTGTTGACACACCAGAGATTGAAAAATTAACCGAGTTTATTGGTTCACAAAAAGCATACCCTGTAGCCTATCAACTTCCCGAATATGTTGGTGAGGAAAGTGGCACAAGTCTTGATAATAACATCTCGGATAGAGATCAATTATTTAGAGAGGCCGCAGAGATCATTGTTACAGCACAACAAGGTTCAGCATCGCTGTTACAACGGAAATTGAAACTAGGATATAATCGTGCCGGAAGATTAATCGACCAATTAGAAGCTGCCGGCATCGTTGGACATTTTGAAGGCAGTAAAGCAAGACAGGTTTTAGTAACCGATTTAGTGGCTTTGGACCAGCTTTTAGAAAACGAAAGCCAATAAATTTAACTATAAAGATTTCCACCTGCACGGAAATGCATTAATAATAATTCAATGAAACAAATATTAGTATTATTCATATCATTTATTTGCGTAGCATCCTTTGCTCAAGATGCTGCAAAGGCAAAAGCATTATTAAAAGACGTTTCAGAAAAAATAAAAAACTACGATAACATTTCGATCGATTTTAAATATGTACTTCATAATGCTTCGGAAAATATAAAGCAGGAAACTAAAGGCGATGTTGTTATGCAAGGTGACAAATACAGATTGAATATCCTAGGCGTTACACGTCTTTATAACGGAAAAACACTTTACAGTATTAGCCCGGAGGACGAAGAAGTAACCATATCTAAAGAAGATGCAGATGATGAGGGCAGCATTACGCCAAGTAAAATGCTTTCATTTTATGAAGATGGTTATATGTATGCTATGGATATTGTTCAGAATATAAAAGGAAGAAAAATTCAATATATAAAATTAACACCAATCGATTCAAATTCTGAAATTGAAAACGTGCTTCTGGGTATTGACCCTCAAACTAATCATATTTACAATTTAATTGAAAGTGGGAAAAACGGCACAAAAACAACGCTTACTATTAGTGCTTTTAAAACCAACGAGCCTTTATCGAAAACCTTGTTTTCTTTTGATGAAAAAAAATACGAAGATTACTACATCAACAAACTAGATTAGGGCTTCATTGAAGATATTAGACCGATACATATTAACCACCTATCTTAAAACTTTTATCAGCGTGTTTGTTATACTCATGATGATTTTTGTTTTACAAACCATTTGGCTTTACATTAAAGAATTGGCAGGTAAAGATTTAGACATCCTAGTTGTTGCAAAGTTCTTACTTTATTTTACACCAAAATTAATTCCGCTGGTCATACCATTAACCATTTTATTAGCATCTATTATGGTGTTTGGCAACTTTGCCGAGAACTATGAATTTGCTGCAATGAAGTCTACCGGAATATCACTGCAACGGGCTATGGCAGGCTTAAGCATTTTTATTGGTATACTAGGTATTACCACGTTTTTCTTTTCCAATAATGTCATTCCCTGGTCCGAATATAATTCATACAACCTTCGTAAAAACATTGCGAAACTAAAACCGGCCATGCTAATTGCCGAAGGGCAGTTTAACGAAGTAGGAAACATAAACTTAAAGATTGCAGAAAAAAGTGGCGATCGTGGGCAGTATTTAAAAGATGTCGTTATTCATAAAAAAACGTCCACGGGTGTAGGTAATTACACGACCATTATTGCAAAAACAGGCGAACTTGTTGGTGAGGAAAAATCGGATGTCTTACAATTAATTTTATTTGATGGCAATTATTATGACGATACACCGCCTAAAGATTCTAAAGAAAGGAAAAAGCGCCCCGCTACCAAAAGCGCATTTAAAAAGTACACCATAAATGTCGATCTGTCAAACCTCAATAAAGTTGATTTAAACGCAAAAGCGGAAACCGATAAATATACGATGCTAAATATAAGTGATCTCAATTACACGATTGACTCCCTTGAAACAGAGCGTAATACAGAATATAAGGAGTTTTCTACAAGTATATACAATCGCTCCGGTATCTCGATATTAAATTCAGGCATTTTATCAAAAAAGGATTCAATGTATACCGGTGAAATTTTAGATTTATTTAAAACCATTAAAAAAGTACAACTTCTTGATATGGCAATAAATTCTGTATCAAGCACAAAACAAATCATAAACACTAAAGACAAAACCTTAAAAACAAAAAGCACTTGGCTAAACAGACATATTATGGCTTTACATGACAAGTTGGCTCTTGGTTTTGCGTGTATCATTTTGTTTTTTGTGGGCGCCCCTTTGGGTGCTTTAATACGTAAAGGAGGTCTTGGATTACCCATGATTATCGCAATTTTATTGTTTTTAACATATCATTTTATTGGGATTTTTGCAAAAAACAGCGCCATTGACGGAAGCCTTAATCCTGTATTTGCAGCTTGGTTTTCTACCCTTATTATGCTTCCTCTAGGCGTTTATTTAACACGGCGAGCTACTGGAGACAGAGGTCTGTTTGAACTTGGAAGCTTTATTGTTCCTGTTAAAACTTTAATTCGAAGCACTTTAGAAAGAACTAAAACCCAAAACACATTGAGAGAAAACCATCGGCTTTTTAAAGGCTATACCGATGAAAAATTAATTGCTACGCTAAAAAATTATTCTGAATTAGGTTTTGACCAAAGTAGTGCGTTTAATGCCATTCATATTTTAAACAAACGTGGTTTTACTAACCATAAATTACGATTAATGGGTGTCTCTCTTTTTGAAAAAATAGATGTTGAGCAAAACCTTTATTTTGACTATAAAATACACGCAAAATTTGCAATTGTGCATTATTGTATTGCATTGGCTCTATTTATTTTACATTTTGTATTCCGAAATAATAAGTTACCGTCATTAGATTTGGCATCCATAGATTTAAGTTTGATTGCCGTATTTATTTTCTTAATTTATTATGTTAAATCATTACTTAACCTTAATGCCTTTTATAAATATTTCGACAAGACCGTAAGCATTTTAAGTCCATTTGGTATCCTGCGTGGCATTCCTCTATATTTTATAACCCACTTCTTGATAAATAAGAAAATAAAAGAAGACTATAAGCAAAATTTTTTAGATAGTTTAAAATAAGCAATATCTTTGCAGCATGATTACTAAAACAGAAACTTCAAACAACAAAACTTTCAAACTTCATGCTATTAAAGATGCCATTGAAGATATTAAAAAAGGTAAAATAATTATTGTTGTTGATGACGAGAACCGAGAGAATGAAGGTGACTTTATAGCCGCTGCCGAAATGGTTACTCCAAAAATGATAAACTTTATGGCTACACATGGCCGCGGTCTTATTTGTGCCCCATTAACCGAAGATCGCTGTGCAGAACTGGATTTATCGATGATGGTACAGAATAATACCGTTTTACATCATACCCAATTTACGGTTTCGGTTGATTTGATTGGTCATGGTTGTACCACCGGAATTTCTGTACACGATAGAGCCAAGACCATACATGCTCTGGTTAATGATGATACAAAACCACAAGATCTAGGACGTCCTGGGCATATTTTCCCGTTACGTGCAAAAAATGGTGGCGTTTTACGTAGAACAGGACACACCGAAGCCGCTGTAGATTTAGCACGATTAGCAGGATTTAAGCCAGCTGGAATTTTGGTTGAAATATTGAATGAAGATGGCACTATGGCGCGTTTACCTCAACTTATGGACGTTGCCAAAAAGCTAGATCTAAAGGTTATTTCGATTGAAGATTTAGTGGCCTATCGCATGGAGCACGACTCGTTAATTGAGAAAAAAGAAGACTTTCAAATAGAAACTCGTTTTGGAAGTTATCATTTAAGAGCATACCAACAAACCACTAACGATCAAATACATATAGCTTTAACAAAAGGAAGCTGGAAAGATGATGAAGCAGTGCTTACAAGAATAAACGCGACACTTGTTAATAATGATATTCTAGGAACATTAACAAACAATGCCGATAAGAAATTAGACGATATGTTCAACGTTATTAATGATGCTGGCAAAGGTGCAATTGTGTTTATTAATCAGCAAGCGCAATCTATGAATTTATTAAAGCGTTTAACTGTTTTAAAGGAAGGCCAGATTGAAAATGAAGTTGTAAAAGCGCCAAGAATAGAAATCGATGCCAAAGATTTTGGTATTGGCGCCCAAATACTTCACGATTTAAACATACACAAACTACGCTTAATCTCTAATACAGAACAAACCAAACGTGTTGGTATGATTGGCTATGGTTTGGAGATTGTAGAGTACGTGAATTATTAATGATCTTTATTTATATCGTTTAATAAGGTGAAGCTCTATAATAATAAATCGCGTCATTTGGCATATTTGAAATAACAGTATGCTTATGGTTTTTAAACCAAGAGACATCGAGACCACGTTCATGCTCTAATTTATAGTTATCAATGACTTCTGTTTTTACCAAATTCCAACCTGATTTGAAATTAAGATTATAGCTTACATTAGTTTCCACTTCCCTACTATGAGTGCCATCCTTTCTAACTTCTGTATTATCATAAATATCAAAAAATAAACCTTCAGGCTCTATTTGCCGCTCTACAAAGGATTGCGTTTCAACATTATTGGGTAGATTAAATGTAATGCTTCCATCTGCATTGATAGTGCCAACTTTAAGAAGTTTTTGCGCTGCTTATGCCTTCTTTCTATATAATATTACGATATCGGCTAATCCTCCTTGCCAATTCACGAACTTATTATTTTTGCTAGCAATTGTATTTTCCCAATACCAACCATCAACAGAGTTTGTTTTCTTTGCCACTTTTTTTACACCCTTTTTCTCCTTTGTTTGGTTTTGATGCGCTTCTTGTTGGGCTCTTAAATCCTTCATCTGTTGCATCATACCTTATACTGGGGCAGGTTTCATGATGCTGTCTTGCATACGCATAGTTTCATCAATTTGTTTTTGTTGTTCCGGCGTTTGGGCTTGGGAATACTATAGACCAAGCATCAGTAAAAATATGATACTACTTTTTTTATGTTCATTGTATTTTAATAAACTCTACACGACGGTTATTTGCCTTTCCTTCAGGGCTGTTATTATCGGAAACAGGTACACTTTCCCCAATACCTTTGGTTTGCATACGGGATGCATCAATGCCTAAATTTGTTAATAAATTTTTTACAGCAGCAGCTCTCTTTTCTGATAATTGTTGGTTATAATCTTCGGCACCATCGCTATCGGTATGCCCTTCGATACTAAAATTTAAATCGGCGTGTTCTTGCATCATTTTGGCAACTTCATTAAGGACACCCATAGATTCGGGTTTAATAGTTGCTCTGTTAACATCGAATAGAATTCCTCGGGTTACAAATTTACCATCGGCCATAACGCGCTCATATAGTTTTTTGCCGCCTTCAGCAATTCGAATGTTTTTAATAGCGATAGTAAAATTCTCCTTTTTAGGGGATGGGTATAGCCTTCAATTGAAACTTTTTTTGGTTTAAATCCTAAATTAGGAATATTTAGTGCTCGGTAATCATCTACAAACACTTTTAATGATCGTTTGTTAAAGGCAATAGCAATATGTTTCCAAATGGGCGGCATAGACATCATATCGTCATTAAAACTTTTAAATTCTTTTCTTTGCCCTTTAATAGTACCATTTAAAAAAGCACCAAAACGATATATATGTAATGGTTCATAAGTACCTACATTATCTGGTAATAAACCATTAGAATGTCCATCCCAAAAGCGTAATTTAAAAACTTGGTTATAAATATAATTTTTCATATTTTCTCGATCGAAGAAGGCATCAAATTCAATGGTAAATACTTCTGGTAAGTATTCATCGGTTTCCATTAATGGTGTTATGATACTACCGTTTTGAAAATTGATAATGTTTTCATCGCCAAGAGACGCATTTTCTACATTTCCTTTAATTAAGTCCCAACGCGAAGGAAATTCACCGTTTTCCTCACCAACCAAATCATCATGGAAGATTATTTTATCTCCCGGGACAAAATTATATTTGGACCAAGGTTTTAGGTTCTGTGAAGCTTTGTCGGAGTCTGATTCCATATTATTTCCGTCTGAAGGGGATTCATTTTCATTACTTGTCTCTAATTCAATTCCATCATTATTTACTTCATCATTTTCTTGTTTCTTATTTCCTTCAGAATTAAGAATTGTATCCATGGCTTTATTGGTTTCTTTTTCAACCTTTTCCTCCAGACTACGTTCCACTGATTTTTCAACACTCTTTTTAAGCTTATTTAATAGTTGTGCTTCTACTGGTTGAGAGTAAAAAATAAACATAATAGCAACAATAAAAAGTATACATTTTCTGATTTTTCTTAATACGTTTTCCATGAGATAAATATCTAGATTATAATTATTCGTAAGAAATTCAATTCCACGAATTAATAAATTCCATTACAGTCGATATTTGTTGATGGTGAGGTATTTGGGTGACAAAAAGTAAAATTTGAACTACTATCCTAATACAGACAGGAACTCGTGCTATTATGAATAATTTCTCGTTGAGAAGATTGAACTAAAAGTACATCAATTATTTTGAAAAACCAATTTTTGTTTTATCAAAACTTTGAAAGTCAAAGAAATAGATATTCAATCAATACAATTAGTAATTAAAAGCTTTTGATATATTAATTAAAAAGTAATATGCTGCTTAAAGTTTTAAAGCGAAGATTGAATGGTGGCAACCATTTTTATTGCCCTGGCTTTAACCTCATCTTCTGTCCAGGAAAGTTTAATTAAACAAGAAATATTTCTACCAATATAATGGTCTGATTGTGAAAAGGTTTTGGTCTTAAGATACGATAAACCTTCTTCCACTTCAGCAGAAAGCGGATATAAAGTTTTTAAATCTTTAAGATGTTGCCACTCGCGAATATAATGCCAACTGTTGTCGTAATAATGAAAACAGGCATCGATATTGTTTTCTTTAAAGGCTGACATGGCTTTACGAGCAGTTTCTAATTCCGGTAAAAAGAAACTTAAAAAAGAATAGCTCTCCTCGCCACCTTCCGGAACGGTTCTAAATGTGATTTCAGGAATTACAGAAAGTGCTTCACGAATAATGATATAATTCTTTTTTTGGATAGTGACAAACTCATTTAATCGTCTTAACTGTGCCAAACCAACAGCTGCATGCAACTCTGAAATTCTAAAATTATAGCCTAAAAAAGGATGGGTTTCCGCACCTCTGTCATTTCCTTTATGATCATGACCATGATCACTATAATGGTCTGCGTTTTTATAGAATTTATCATTATTTGTTAGTACAGCTCCGCCTTCGCCACAAGTAATAATTTTCACATAATCTAACGAGAGACAGCCTAAATCTCCTATACTCCCTAAAGGCTTTCCATGATAAGTCGCTCCAGTGGCTTGAGATGAATCTTCAATAAGAATCAGGTTATGTTCGTCACAAATCACTTTTAAGGCATTAAGATTTGCCATGCTACCACACATATGCACAGGCATAATTGCTTTTGTTCTTGAAGTAATAGCATTTTTAACAGCTTTGGGATCTAAAGTTAATGTATCATCAATATCAACCAGAACAGGAATTGCACCAAGCATCATAATAGCTTCAAAACTTGCTACAAAGGTAAAGGTTGGCATAATGACCTCATCGCCTGACCCAATACCAGCTGATGCTAAAGCAATGGTCACAGCAGCTGTACCACTTGATACTAATTGCGCATGTTTTACTTGTAACCGATTTTGTAATTCGGCCTCTAGCTCTTTAGCTTTCCAATGTCCATTGCGCATACCATCAAAACCATAACGCATAAGAACTCCGTTTTCTAAAACATCGTTTAATTCTTTACGTTCGGCATCTCCAAAAAGTTCAAATCCAGGCATGTATTAGGTTTTAAGTTTTAGGTTTTCAAATCTACAATTCCACAACACTTTCAGCAACTGTTTTTCTTACTTTTTTAAAATCGGCGAACATATCATCTTCTGCTCTATATCCAATTGGCATAACCAATACAGATTTTAAGCCTTTCTCTTTCAGCTTCAGTACTTCATCATACCTTTCAGGGTCAAATCCTTCCATAGGGCATGCATCAATACTTTCAACTGCACAAACCGTAAGTAAATTACCCATAGCCAAATACGCTTGTTTAGTCGCCCAGTCTTCAATATCGTTTTGGGATTGATTTTCAAAATCATCAATTAAATACTTTTTGAATGGCTTTAGTATTTTATCTGGAGTGTTTCTAACGTATTTTATTCTTTTAAAATAATCTTCTATATAAGACTTATCGATAGTTGTGTCTATACAGAATATTAATATGTGAGATGCTTGAGCAACTTGTTCCTGATCCATTGAATATTTAACCAATTTATTTTGCATTTTCTTATCGCTAAAAATAATAAGTTTTAAAGGTTGTAAACCGTAAGATGTTGCCGTTAGATTAAATGCCTGCTTTAATACTTCTATTTTATCCTGACCTAATGTTTTTGATGCATCGAACTTCTTTGTTGCATAGCGCCATTTTAAATGTTTTATAATCTCCATTTTAATTTGTCTCTTTTCACAAAGGTAATATAAGCTTTATGTATTTAGTACAGCTTAATAAATTATTACAATAATCAATTAAAAAATTAGTATGAATTAGATAATTATGCATCCATAAATTTGTTTCAAAAAGTGAGGTTTTTTATTTGAAACAAACAAAAAGGGTTCTATATTTGCATCCGCATTTAGGGAATACCTAATGAGACACTTTTGGAGAAATGGCAGAGTGGTCGAATGCGGCAGTCTTGAAAACTGTTGAGGGTCACACCTCCGGGGGTTCGAATCCCTCTTTCTCCGCTTAATAAAAACCTTAACAATTGTTAATCAATTGATTAGGGTTTTTTGTTTTTACATCTAGCCCATATTTAGCCCGTTATATAACTTTCTCTTGGTTGGGTTCTAATTGAATATATTTTTTAAGTGGTTTTCAATGCAAAATGTATTACACCAATGTTTATAAGGTTTTA
>CAXMOQ010000070.1:0-12846 GCA_964195015.1 uncultured Flavobacteriaceae bacterium
CAATATTGATTATCAATACATTAAAAATATTTCGACAAGCTCAATATGACATAGAACTTTACTTTTCAGACAGCCTCCTATTTCGTTTATAAAAGAATCTCTTATTGCATGTTTTTAGCCTCAATGCTTAAGGTTGCATGCGGCACCAATTTTAAGCGCTCTCTATTTATTAATTTTCCTGTAACACGACAAACACCATAGGTTTTATTTTCAATACGGATTAAAGCATTCTTTAAATCGCGAATAAACTTTTCCTGGCGAATAGCCAATTGAGAATTCGACTCTTTACTCATAACCGCACTGCCTTCGTCAAACGCCTTAAATTGTGGTGCGGTATCTTCAGTGCCGTTATTATGGTCGTTCATATACGCACTTTTAATAAGCTCTAAATCGTGTTGTGCTTTTTTTATTTTCTCTGATATTAGTACTTTAAATTCTACTAAATCTGAGTCAGGATATCTTACTGTATTATCTATTGCCATAATCTTAATGTTTTTGAATAAACAATTTGGTATTTACATCGTCAAAAATAATCTCTATACCATTGTTTACTTGATCTATAATCTCTAATTCTTCTGTTAATGTTTCTGTTTTAATATATTCTAAATTATTGCCAACTGCATTTACTATTTGTTCATCCTTTTGAAGCTTGACATCTATTCTATCGGTGACTTCAAAACCAGAATCTTTGCGAAAATTTTGAATGCGGTTAACAAGTTCACGAGCAATCCCTTCTTTACGTAATTCATCCGTAATGGTAACATCTAAAGCTACTGTTAAAGTACCTTCATTTGCTACAAGCCAGCCTTCAATATCCTGCGATGTGATTTCAAAATCGGCAAGCCCTAAAGTAATAATTTTACCGTTAACCTCAACATCTAAAACACCATTTTGTTCAACTTTTTTAATGTCTTCTGAAGTAAAGCCGCTTACCTTACTGGCAATCAGCTTCATATCCTTTCCAAAACGAGGTCCTAGCGACTTAAAATTTGGTTTTATTTGTTTTACCAAGATATCTGAAGCATCTTCTAAAAGTTCAATATCTTTAATATTTACTTCGTGTTTTATTAAATCTGAAACTGCTAAAATCTCTTCCTTTTGTGTTGCATTATCAACAGGAATCATGATTTTTTGCAGTGGCTGACGTACTTTAATTTTCTCTTTAGCTCTTAACGACAATACCAATGACGATATTGTTTGTGCACTCTCCATTTTTCGTTCTAAAGCCTTATCTATAAAACTTTCATCGTATTTAGGGAATTCTGCTAAATGTATAGATTCAAAAATTTCCTTTTTGGTTACCGAATTTAAATCCAAATACAATCTGTCCATAAAGAAAGGAGCAATGGGCGCTCCCAATTTGGCAATGGTAACCATACAGGTATATAAGGATTGATATGCCGAAATTTTATCTTGCTGATAATCGCCTTTCCAGAAACGTCTTCTGCTTAATCGCACAAACCAATTGCTTACATAATCCTGCGTGAAATCTGAAATTACCCGTGCTGCTTTTGTAGGTTCATAATCGGCATAAAAGACATCAACTTTCTTGATTAGTGTATGCAATTCTGAAAGGATCCAACGATCAATTTCCGGTCTTTCATTTAAAGGAATATCTGTTTCAGCATAACTAAATTTATCCAGATTGGTATATAATGAAAAGAATGAATAGGTGTTGTACAAAGTCCCGAAGAACTTGCGTTTCACCTCTTCGATACCTTCTAAATCAAACTTTAAGTTATCCCAAGGATTCGCATTGGCGATCATATACCAACGTGTGGCATCGGCGCCATAGGATTCCAAAGTTGTAAAAGGATCTGTTGCATTACCCAAACGTTTGGACATTTTTTGTCCGTTCTTGTCTAAAACCAATCCATTAGATACGACATTTTTATAAGCAACAGAATCGAAAACCATGGTTGCAATGGCATGAAGTGTGTAAAACCAGCCTCTTGTTTGATCCACGCCTTCAGCGATAAAATCAGCTGGGAAAGTAGTTCCTTTATCAATCAAATCGGTATTTTCAAAAGGATAATGCCATTGTGCATAAGGCATAGATCCAGAATCGAACCACACATCAATTAAATCGCTTTCGCGTTGCATTGGTTTTCCAGATGGCGAAACCAATACAATATCATCAACAATGTTTTTATGTAAATCGATGGTTGCATAGTTTTCTTCGGAATTGTTACCTATTTCAAACTCTGCAAAAATGTCGGACGGGATAAACCCCATTGTAACGGATTTTTGCATCTCATCTTTTAATTCTTCAACAGAGCCAATACAAATTTCTTCTTTACCATCTTCGGTTCTCCAGATGGGTAACGGAATTCCCCAATAACGTGAACGTGATAAGTTCCAGTCGTTTGCATTAGCTAACCAATTCCCAAAACGACCATCTCCAGTACTTTTTGGTTTCCAGTTGATGGTTTTGTTCAGCTCATGCATGCGATCTTTTACATCGGTCACCTTTATAAACCAAGAATCTAATGGATAGTATAAAATGGGTTTATCTGTTCTCCAACAGTTTGGATAGCTATGTTTATATTTTTCAACTTTAAAGGCTTTGTTCTCCGTTTTTAGCTTGATTGCTAATTCTACGTCAACTGACTGTTTTGGAGCTTCGCCATCATTGTAATATTCGTTCTTGACATATTTGCCGGCATATTCTCCCATTTCTGGACGAAAACGTCCTTGTAAATCTACAAGAGGCACCAAATTACCATCGGTATCTTTCACTAACATTGGTGGCACTTCTGGCATTGCTTGCTTGGCAACCATAGCATCATCGGCTCCAAAAGTTGGTGCTGTATGTACTATTCCCGTGCCATCTTCAGTCGTTACGAAATCTCCAGAAATGACTCTAAATGCATTTTCCGGATTATCGTTTGGTAAAGCATAAGGTAAAAGTTGTTCATAAGTAATCCCTACTAAATCTTTTCCTTTAAATTCTTTGGCAACGTAAAACGGAATTTTTTTATCTCCTGAATTATATGCTAATAATTCTGATTTCTCTTCAACTTGATTGAATTTCCCAGTGAATTGATAATTAACCAATTTTTTAGCCAAAATTACATTGATTGGTTCAAAAGTGTATTGATTATACGTTTCAACTAAAACGTAGTCAATCTTTGACCCAACGGTTAAGGCTGTATTACTTGGCAATGTCCAAGGCGTTGTTGTCCAAGCCAAAAAGTAAATGGCACCCTCGTTTTTTAAAAAGTCAGGAAGCGAGTTTTCATTTGCTTTAAATTGGGCGACAACCGTAGTATCAGTCACATCTTGATATGTTCCTGGTTGATTCAGCTCATGGGAACTTAAACCAGTTCCTGCCTTTGGAGAATAAGGTTGAATGGTATAACCTTTATATAACAAATCTTTATTGTAGATCTGCTTTAACAACCACCAAACGCTCTCCATATATTTTGGATCGTAAGTAATGTATGGATCGTTCATATTTACCCAATACCCCATTTTTTGCGTGAGGTCATTCCAAACATCCGTGTAGCGCATCACGGCTTTACGGCAAGCTGCGTTGTAATCTTCTACCGAAATGGTTTTACCAATATTTTCTTTAGTAATGCCAAGTTCTTTTTCAACACCAAGTTCTATAGGCAATCCATGTGTATCCCAACCTGCTTTACGCTTCACTTGGTAACCTTTCATGGTTTTGTATCGCGGAAAAATATCTTTAATAGCACGTGCTAAAACGTGATGTACTCCAGGAAGTCCATTTGCAGATGGTGGCCCTTCGTAAAACACATAGGGTTTATTGCCTTCGCGTGTAGAAACACTTTTTTCGAAGATGTCGTTTTCTTGCCAATAGTTGAGAATCTCTTCTGCTACTTTTGGTAAGTTAAGTCCTTTATATTCAGGAAACGTCGCGCTCATTTACTCATTATTCTTATAAGAGTGCGAAATTAATGATTTTTAGGAAAATAGTATACTAAAAAAGCCCTTTTGATGATTAAAGTATAATCTATTCTTCTTTTGATGAATTGTATCGTTTTGAAATTAGCATAATCGTCTAACTAATTGGAAGTATTTGTAATAAAGATTTTAAAGCCTCATTAACCGATTTCATTTTTTTTGTTGGCATAATCAATACAATATAGGAAGGTCAGACAAAGAATTAAAGTTATTATTTCCATTATTTAAACTATTAATACCGACAATATTAAATGATTAAGTTTTAAAAAATAATGTTTTATTAGTCCAGTTGTTAACTATGAGTCAACAAATTAACAGTTAATAAGTTAATAGTAATATATTAAATGGTTAAACTACAAATCCAACCAAATCTTCAATCTTGGAAACCAATTGAATCCTAATCGTTGTGTTTTTAAGTGAAATCTTATTGTATTTGGATACAAAAATGGTCGAGAAGCCTAATTTTTCAGCTTCAAGAATACGTTGCCCTACACGTTGTACAGGACGAATTTCTCCAGAGAGACCAACCTCTGCCGCAAAACAAAAGTCCTTTTGCAAAGCGACATCTTCATTAGACGATAAAATAGCAGCAACCACTGCTAAATCAATGGCTGGATCGTCAACCGTGATGCCTCCTGTGATATTTAAAAAGACATCTTTTGCACCCAAACGAAAACCTGCGCGTTTCTCTAAAACGGCCAATAACATATTTAAGCGTTTGGCATTAAATCCTGTAGCACTTCGTTGTGGTGTGCCATACACTGCTGTACTTACTAAGGCTTGAACCTCGATCATTAATGGGCGCATGCCTTCTAGCGTTGCTGCAATGGCATTACCACTTAACTCTTCATCCTTTTTTGAAATTAGAATTTCTGATGGATTTGTTACTTCTCGCAATCCAGAGCCTTGCATTTCGTAAATACCAAGTTCGTTAGTAGAGCCAAATCGATTTTTATTGGCTCTTAAAATTCTAAACACATGATTTCGGTCGCCTTCAAATTGCAAAACCGTATCGACCATATGCTCTAAAATTTTTGGTCCAGCAATGTTGCCATCTTTTGTGATATGACCTATAAGTAAAACCGGCGTTGCTGTTTCTTTAGCAAATTTAATAAGTTCTTGTGTGCATTCTTTTATTTGAGAAATACTGCCTGACGAGGATTCGATATAATCACTATGCAGTGTTTGAATAGAATCTATGATAACAATATCTGGCTCTAAAGCTTCAATTTGTTTGAAGATGTTTTGCGTTTTGGTTTCGGTTAAAACGTAGCAATTATCATTTTCCGGGTTGATGCGTTCGGCACGCATCTTTATTTGTTTTTGGCTTTCTTCACCAGATACATATAAGGTTTTATAAGGCAACTTTAAGGAGATTTGCAACAACAATGTACTCTTTCCAATGCCGGGTTCGCCACCAAGTAAGATTAATGATCCGGGAACAATACCTCCTCCAAGCACACGGTTAAATTCGTTATCGAACGTATCTAATCGTGATTCTTTAGATGAGTCAATTTCGTTTATTCGTAAAGGTTTAGAAACACGTTTGGTGTTTAAAGATGAAGGTGTTTTTCAATCACTTTTTTCAGGCTTTTGAATCACTTCTTCAACAATGGTATTCCATTCCTTGCAAGCCGTACATTGTCCTTGCCATTTAGCGTATTGGCTACCGCAGCTCTGACAAAAAAACGTGGTTTTTACCTTTGTCTTTATCATAATTAATATCCAAAATCGACTTTAATTGCATCTGCTTTTTCAAGCATCAAATCCTTTGTAATTCCTCCAACTTCGTCAAGAATATAAGCCGATTGGTAGGTCCTCATTGCTTTTTTAGGTTCTCCAGTTTCTTCGTAAAAGCGTGCCAAATAATAATTTCCTAAAAGTGCTTTTGGGTGCTCTTTACGAGCCAGTTTTCCTAAATCTTCGAAATATTTGAAGTCTTCATGCTTTTCAATAGTGGCGGCAATAGCTTTAAAATCATTAATAAGAATTTGCTTTTCAATGCCAAACAAATCGTTTATGGTTTGGTATTTTTCCTGAAGATATTGCACAGGCGACGTTTCTAACTTAAGAATGGTTTCTTTATATTCCTTTTTACTAATAGGTTGAAACACATAAAAGATACTTTCGAGTGCTTTTGGAATGGCATGCGCTGGTGCCGAATAATGTGTAGGATCTTCAAATTTATCAAAATTGTACAGGACACTTTTATTATCAATTGCAGTAATACTGGTGTTTAATGTTTCTACACCATCTTTTATTGACTTGATATCATTATTTGTTGTCGCTAAATAATAGAAGATTTTTTGCTCTTTGATTTTTGACAATCGCTCCGAAAGATAAGAGGTCATATCGGTTGCCAAATCCGGGCTTATTACAATATACCCTTGAAATAACGGTTTCTCTTTTAACAGGTAATAGTTAATGAAATTTGCGGTTTCGCCATGGCCAACTGCCACTCGAAAATTTGCGGTTCTATATGTGCTAATTAAATGTGGCAGCAGCTCCATACTTATAAACTCGAAAAAGTTTGAGCCGCTTTCAATAGGCAACGAATTTTGTTCAGAGTACATACAATCGTCGTAACGTTTGTCCATTTGATTTATCCCAACCACGATAGCATCTGGCATATCTTCCCAATACGAGTAATAATCAACATTACCAGCTACGACTTCGAACATATAATCGCCATCTAAAACCATAAACAGCGGATAACTTTTATCTGTATTAGCGTCATACCCTCTTGGAAGCTGAATTTTAATCTCACGAGTTTCGCCAAGTTTATTCGATTGAAATTCCTCGTAAATAACTTGTGCGTTAAGTAGGTTTACGCAAAAAAGTAAAATAAGGGCGTAGATTAATTTCTTCATTTTAAAATGATTTGAGATTTAATAACGGCAAGTTACAAATTATTTTGTTCTGTTGTAAACCGGTAATAGCAGTAATGACAATCCGCCAAATAAGACAATCATAAGGGTTTGGGACGTCCATATAATCCATCCGAAAGCGCGGCTCGGATCTTCGGGAATACTAAATAACAAAAACGCTAAAACTATGGCTTCAGGATAGGAACCAATACCTCCATTGGTTGCGGCAATACTAAAGCTTGCAGCAATGAATCCAATTAAAATTGCCGACAGTGGAATATCACGTAGTTCGTCCACAGCAAATGATGTCACGTAAAACATAAGGATATACATGAACCAAATAAATAAGGTATGGAAAATGAAAGCCCATTTATTTTTCATTTTAAAAATGACCATGACGCCCTCAATTAATCCTATTACAAAACCCCTGATTTTTATCGCAATTTTTGAGCTTGCTTTTCTTATATAATTAAATATTATGATTGCTATAATCAGAAAAATTGAAAGTCCGATAATGATTTTTGTAAGATTGAATTTTTCTAACAGAAAATTGTAGATAAAATCGAATTCCAAAAAAAGTGTTAAAACAATAATTCCAAGCATGACCAATAAATCGGCAACGCGTTCGGCGACAATGGTTCCAAATCCTTTTTCAAAAGGCACACCTTCGTAGTTTGTAATAATTGATGCCCTAGAAATCTCTCCTGCTCTTGGGATGGTATAATTAATCAAGTAAGCCGCAAAAACAGCCATGATACTATTTGGAAATCTTAAGGTGTATCCTAACGGTTCTATCATAAATTTCCAGCGGTATGCTCTTGATAAATGGCTTAAAAACCCGAAAAGCAATCCTAATGAAATCCAAGCGTAATTTGCATTTTTAAAGTATTTGATGAGTTCTCCAACAGAAATTCTGGATAGTGAATACCACACCAATACAACGCCCAACACTAATGGGAGGAGAATTTTTATAGTTTTTTTTGCCTTCTTATTCAAAAGTCTATTTTAACAGGTTGGTGGCTTCATCCGGAAAAACCAAAGACGGTTTAAATACTTTAGCCTCTTCAATATCCATAAATGCATAGGTAATTAATATAAGTGTATCGCCAACTGAAACTTTTCGAGCAGCGGCACCGTTTAAAGTAATTTCTCCGCTATTTCGCGGGCCAGGAATAACATAGGTTTCCAATCGTTCGCCATTGTCGTTATTAACAATTTGAACCTTTTCGCCTTGTATAATATTTGCGGCGTCCATTAAATCTTCATCAATAGTAACGCTCCCTATATAATTTAGGTCTGCATTCGTAACTTTTACACGATGAATTTTAGATTTTACAACTTGAATTTGCATTTGGTAAATGTAATTAATTAAGTGCTATATTGTCTATTAATCGGACGTCTTCCGCATAAACAGCAATAAATGCACGGTAGTTTTTTTTGTTAGATTTTCGGACAACCTTTCTTAAGGTTTCGGCATCTGCTATTACAAAATATTCTAATGTCAATAGGTCATGTTTTGAAAACTGATTTTCAACCCATTCGGTAACATTAAGGGCACTTTCGGTTTTGAATTTAGCCTTTGCCGTTTTTAGCGTTTTATATATAAAAGGTGTCGCCTTTTTTTGTTCAGGTTTTAAACGTTGGTTACGTGAACTCATCGCTAAACCATTGGATTCTCTGTGTATTTTACAGCCAATTACAAGAACTGGAATTTTATATTTGTCAACCAGTTTTTTAATAATCATTAACTGCTGAAAATCTTTCTCACCAAAATAGGCGTTGTCTGGTTTTACTATTTCAAATAAACGTCTTATTACCGTGCCAACACCATCAAAATGGCCTTGGCGAAATTCGCCTTCCATTTCAAATTCAAGACCATCAAAATTAAAATTTTCCGATTTAGCATGCTCTTTATAAATGTCTTGAACTGTTGGAGCATAAACAATAATGTCTTTAGAAATTGTTTTAAGTAAATTTATATCACGTTCTAAAGTTCTTGGGTATTTTATAAGATCGTCTGGATTATTAAACTGCGTTGGATTTACAAAAATGCTTACGACAATACTGTTATTATTGGCCAAGGCTTCTTTTACCAAAGCCAGATGCCCTTGGTGTAATGCTCCCATTGTAGGAACAAACCCAACCGTTTGTTGTTGCGCTTTTATCTGATTGACAACGCTCTGAATTTGTTTTTTTTCGGTATAAACTTCCACTTTTAATAAAAATTTAACAGCGTGTAAACTTAAGATTTTACTAGCAATCTGCATAAATTTTTGTACTTTTGCGTGTTTTTTATTTTGAATTTTCAAAAGCAACACATTTTATGAGACGAGCATAACGAAGTTTCTTCATTAAAGAAATTAATAAATGTGAGTTTCATATGGACAGTTAAAAGGTCAACAAAAAATAGCATATGAAAGATAAGAGGATATTATATGTATCATCTGAAGTAGTTCCTTATTTACCTGAAACCGAAATTTCTTCTATGTCTTTTGAGGCACCTAGAATGGTAAATCAACAAGGCGGTCAGATAAGAATATTCATGCCACGATACGGAAATATTAACGAAAGAAGACATCAATTACATGAAGTGATTCGCCTGTCGGGAATAAATTTGGTGATTAACGATTTAGACATGCCGCTTATTATTAAAGTGGCTTCCATACCAAAGGAACGTATCCAGGTTTATTTTATTGATAATGATGAATATTTTAAAAGAAAGGCAACGCTAACCAATGAAAACGGTGAATTGTTCCCAGACAATGACGAACGTGCTATTTTCTTTGCAAAAGGCGTTATAGAAACTGTTAAGAAGCTAAACTGGTCTCCGGATATTATTCATGTGCATGGTTGGTTGGCGTCATTATTGCCACTTTATTTAAAAGAATATTATAAAGATGAGCCGTTATTTAGCGAAAGTAAAATTGTAACGTCCATATACAATCAAAGCTTTGATGGAACGTTAAACATGGACATGTTAGCTAAAATTAAATTTGATAATATTAATGACGATGTTATTAATATTCTTGAAAACCCAACCTACAATAACTTAATGAAGGTCGCTATAGATCATTCGGATGCTTTGGTGGTTGGCTCTCAAGAAATTCCAGAAGAATTAGAAAAATATTTAAAAGACTCCAATAAACCTGTTTTAGATTATAAAAATAAAGATGAATTTGGTGAAGCGTATATCCAGTTTTACACTTCAAAAATTTAAAGTTTAACCATTTCATCACTTAAAAACTATGAAGAAGATTTTTAAAGCCCTTAAATTAACCGGTATTCCTATGCTTTTTGTTATAGTATTTATTTCATGCGATAAGGATTACAACACCATTGGCAGCGATATTATTGGGAACAAAAATTTTATAACCGCTAACGCCACATTTTCGGCAACATCATACAATAAAAAATTAAATCCTGTTCGAACCAATGGGTTGCCTTCTAATTTGCTTGGTGTTAATAATGACCCCGTTTATGGAAGTACCATTGCTAATATCGTAACACAGGTATTACCGACATCTTATCCTGACTCTTTTGGCGAAAACGCCATAGTTGACTCTGTTATCCTATCTATTCCATATTACAACAAAGTTGCTGCAGATTCTCCAGATGAAAACGGAAACACGGTATACTCTATAAGCGATTCATTATATGGTGATAAACCAATCAAATTATCTGTAAACCAATCCAACTATTTTTTAAGAACCTTTGATCCGGATTCAGAATTTGACGCTCCTCAATATTACTACTCGAACGCTAATACAACTATTAATTTTGATAATCATATCGAGGCTTTGATTTATGAAAATGAGTCATTCTTCCCAAGTAGTTCGGATATTGTTCTTACAAAGTTTAATGAAGACACTCAAGAATATGAGGAAACCGAAAGGTTATCCCCAAGGCTAAGAGACACATTAAGTACTGCTTTTTGGACAACCCTAATCCTTGATAAAGCAGGTCAGCCTGAAATTAGCAATTCAAATAATTTTTTGAATTATTTTAGAGGCGTTTATTTTAAGGCAGAAACCATAACTCCTGATGGCAATATGATTTTATTAAATCTAGGGGCTTCCGGTGCGAATATTACCATGTATTATTCATTCGATTCAGAAGTGCTTGAAGATGAACGAGATATTGGCGAATACCAAATGTTGTTTAGCGGTGTACGTTTAAATACTTTCGATAATAATTATGATATTACTCTAACCGATGGCGATGAGGTATTAGGTGACAAAGAACTTTATCTTAAAGGTGGTGAAGGCTCAATGGCTATCATCGATTTATTTGGAAATATAGATAATGATGGTATTGACGATGGTGATGGAATCTCTGATGAATTAGAAGATTTCCAAAACAAAAAAGATAAATGGCTAATCAATGAGGCCAATTTAATCTTTTATGAAGATGAAGCGATGTACTCTCCAAATGAAGACTTCCATAAATATGATAGAGTCTATATATACGATTTAAAAAATAATATACCTTTAGTGGATTATTTTTTTGATCCGACAGCGAATGACGCCAACCCTTTTAATTCAAATATATTTCATCTCGGTCAACGATTTGTCGATGAAAATGGAGCTGCAAGATTTAAGATAAGAATTACCGAGCATATTAAAAGAATTCTGAACCAGGATTCAACGAATACTAAACTAGGTCTGGTTATTTCAACAAACGTTAATAGTATTCAGAATTTAAAAGTTTTTGACAGTGATGATGAACCCGTAACTTTAGTTCCATCTGGAGCGGTTTTATCTCCTAAAGGAACTATACTGCTAGGTAGCAATCCCAACGTTCCGGAAGATAAACGCGTACAATTGGAAATTTTTTACACCGAACCCGAAAACTAACTTATTATGTGTGGGATTGTTGGATACATAGGACATCGAGAAGCATACCCAATCATTATAGAAGGTCTTAAGCGTTTAGAATATCGTGGTTATGATAGTGCTGGTATTGCATTATTTGACGGAAACGACCTAAAAATGTCCAAAACAAAAGGCAAGGTTGCCGATTTAGAGTCCCGAATAGAGAAGGAGGTTTCTAAAAAGGGAAAGCTAGGCATAGGCCATACCCGATGGGCAACGCACGGTGTTCCAAACGATGTTAATGCACATCCGCACTATTCAAACTCTGAAGATTTAGTTATTATCCACAACGGCATCATTGAGAACTATGATGCGCTGCGTAAGGAGTTAATAAAACGTGGTTATTCGTTTAAATCGGAAACAGATACCGAAGTTTTAATAAACCTCATCGAAGATGTAAAACTAAAAGAAAATGTAAAACTTGGTAAGGCAGTTCAGATTGCTTTAAATCAAGTTGTAGGCGCATATTCCATTGCTGTTTTCGACAAAAATAAATCAGACGAAATTGTTATCGCTCGGCTGGGAAGCCCATTGGCAATTGGCATTGGTGAGGACGAGTTTTTTATAGCCAGTGATGCATCTCCTTTTTTAGAATATACAAAAAATGCCATTTATCTTGAAGATGAGGAAATGGCAATTATTAGATTAGGTAAGGATATAAAAATTAGAAAGATTAAAAACGACTCTCTGGTCGATCCTTATATCCAAGAACTACAAATGAATCTTGAGCAAATTGAGAAAGGTGGTTATGACCATTTTATGCTTAAGGAGATTTACGAACAACCTAATGCTATAAAAGACACCTATAGAGGAAGGCTTCTCGTAAAAGAAGGGATTATTAAAATGTCTGGCGTAGATGAAAATATTGAGAAATTCCTTAATGCCGATAGAATTATTGTTGTAGCCTGTGGTACATCATGGCATGCAGGATTACTTTCAGAATATATTTTTGAAGATTTAGCAAGGATTTCTGTTGAAGTTGAATACGCTTCCGAATTTAGATACAGAAATCCTATCATTTCAGAAAAGGATATTGTCATTGCAATTTCACAATCGGGTGAAACGGCTGATACACTTGCTGCTATTAAATTAGCAAAATCTAAAGGCGCTTTTGTTTTTGGTGTTTGTAATGTTGTCGGATCTTCCATTGCCAGAGAAACGCATGCTGGTGCTTATAC
>CAXMOQ010000071.1:0-12782 GCA_964195015.1 uncultured Flavobacteriaceae bacterium
GAATTTTTTACCAAAGCCGTAATCCCCAGAATCGTAGTTGTCAAGAGGAACCATAATCTGGCCTCCATTTGAAGAAAGTTCTTCGAATAAAGTTTGTATCTCATTTTCAGAGTTACATTCAACGAACAGTGATACCCCTGGTGTAAATGACCAAGCGTGATTAAAATTACTTTCGGAAACCATGTACTCTGTACCATTTAATGTAAATACTCCATATTTGATAAGCTCCGGTGTTCCTCCAGCCTCTCCTTCTAGGTATTTTATTATGCTTTTAATTTCTGAATTCGGAAAGATAGAAGTGTAGAAATTTATTGCTTCTTCAGCCTTTCCGCATTGGTCACCTACAAATGTTAGAAATGTTGTTGTTTTCATTTTTTTGAAATTTGAGTTCAAACCCAAAATTATCAATTAGATAATTAACTTGCTTCTCGAAAGTTGCTATTATTAATTATTGGCAGAATTGGCAATTGTTAAGCTCTTTTTCGTAAAATGTTATTCTAGTGTTTTCTCATTACTGCCAACAAGCCGATAAACACACTAATGTGCTTATCTCTATTATATATATCCCTACAAATCTAATGGTTTTTTAACCATGCTAAAATAGTTAACGGTAATGTAGCCCATATTTTAGTTATTTTTGGTTAAAACCATTACATGTCTTCAAAAACCAGATTAGAAAGAGCTTTTCAAAACGCTAAAGTTATCAATTTCGATAATTCGAGTAAGTTTATCTTATTTAGCGATTGCCATCGTGGTGACAATAGTTTTGCTGATGATTTTGCTAATAACCGAAACATTTATTTTCATGCCTTAAAGCATTATTTTAAGAAAGGTTTCCAATATATTGAGGTTGGTGACGGCGATGAACTTTGGGAAAACCTCACCTTTAAATCCATTTTTGAAGCCCATAAAAATGTGTATTTATTATTGAAAGATTTTCATGTGAATAAGCGGTTACACATGATTTGGGGAAATCATGACATGGTGTACAGAAATCCCGAATATGTAAAGAAACATCTATCATCCTATTTTGAGCCTGTAACTGGGAAAGATGTTGTGCTTTTTAAAGACATTCAATACAACGAAGCTATAATCCTTAATCATTGTGACACTGGACAGCAAGTGTTTTTAACGCACGGGCATCAAGCCGATTGGTGGAACTATACCTTTTGGAAATGGAGTCGGTTTTTGGTGCGGATTCTATGGAAACCATTGAATGTTATGGGCATTGCAGATCCCACTAGTCCAGCAAAAAATTACAAAGAGCTTATTAAAATAGAACGTCGCACCAAACAATGGATTGCCGAAAACAACAATTTAATAACTGTAGTTGGTCACACACACAGACCACGCTTTCCGGAACCTGGAAACATTCCTTATTTTAATGATGGGAGTTGTGTGCATCCACGAAGTATTACGGGAATAGAAATTGAAAACGGAAATATTTCACTTATTAAATGGCAAATAGACACAAACGAAGAAGGCATGCTTCAAATTGTAAAAATCCTACTTGAAGGGCCTAGTAAGTTGAGTGATTATAAAACGGAGTGAATATGTAATAGTCATTTCGACTGAAAGGAGAAATCTCATCTGAATAAGCAAACACCTCTTTATACGATTTCTCAATGGTTCCTCATTTCGAAATGACACGTATTAGCTTTCAGAAGACTCATCAGGAGTACCATTATTCCAATATTGTGGAGGTGTATCTTCAGCTTGCTGATTCCAATAATCCTGTGTTACTTTATGACCATCAAAAGTTTTTAATATGCGTTGAAATACCCAAACAGTTGGGTTAAAAACCATGTCTGTTACTCCAATAGTATATAATTGTGGATCGCCTTCTACTTTTATTTTATCTTCTTGTGTAAGGACTTCAAAACCATTGTGCTCAAGTAGTTTTTTTAAAAACTCACTACGGGTTTTTGTTACACCTTTTTCAACAAAAGTTACTCTTGTTTCTTCAATACTTCCAAACATATGCTTTCCAACCAATGCCATAATCTTCTAAAATTTCAAATTACAAAAAACAAATTCCAATTTTTAATTACCTTTAAATAGTTTGCCATTTGGGTATTGAGATTTGTTATTTATTTAAAAATATTACTCAATTCGTAAATATAATCGTACACAGGACTGTATAAACCTAGAATTAAAATCCCTAAAACTGTGATAATAAGTCCTAATCTCATATAGAGTTTATTCTTAAAAAACGGAATCGCGTTTTCGCTTTTTCTCAAGAACATCGCCCTTACAACTAATAGGTAATAGTATAATGAAATAGTAACATTTACAACGGCAATAAAGACAAGTATGTAAAGCCCTTCGCTCGCTGCAGCAGTAAATAAGAAAAACTTACCAAAAAAACCAGCAACTGGTGGAATTCCAGCCAAAGAGAATAGTGCTAACATCATTACTAAACTCAAGTTCGGATTTGTTCTATATAAGCCTTCATAATCTTTTATATTCTCTTTTCCTGTTTGTAACGAAATGGCTTGAACAACTCCAAAAGCTGCTAAGTTAGAAAACACATAAACTAAGACAAAATAGACTACTGTTGCTGCTCCTAATTGATTTCCTATAATTAATCCTAACAGAATAAATCCTGCCTGTGCTATTGATGAAAATGCCAAAAAACGTTTCATATTTTGTTGGCGTAAGGCAAATAAATTACCAATAAACATAGTTGCAACAGCAATTACATAAATTATATTTTGCCAAATATGCATTAATGGTTTTAGAACAGTAAATAACAAAATCATTAAAATAAAAACTGCTGCGCCTTTAGAAATTACCGATAGGTATGATGCTATACTAATAGGCGCTCCTTCATAAACATCTGCCGTCCAGAAATGAAATGGCACTAACGAGATTTTGAATCCTATCCCTGCAAAAAATAAGATAAGACCCAAAATTGATAAGTTGCTTACTGAAATTACTTCAATAATAGCATTAAAATATATGGAACCTGTTGTTGCATACAACAAAGAAATACCAAATAACGATACTCCTGAAGCCAAAGCTGACGATAGTATTAATTTTATTCCTGCTTCACTGGATTTTCGTTTCGCAGTATCATAAGCAGCCAATGCAGCTACAGGAAGCATAGATAATTCCAATCCTAAATAAAACATTAGAAAATCACCGGCCGATATCATAAAATACATTCCTAATAGAGATGAAAAAAGAAGTATAAAAAATTCTGATCCTCTATTTTGATAAACTATTTTTTCTTGCAACCAATCACCAGATTGTAATAATAAAATGAGTACACCAATATTCAATACATTTTTAAAGAAGTGGATTAATCCATTTGTTCGAAACATTCCTCCAAACAAATCACCATAATCAATAGTTAAAAACCCAATGATGGTATGTATCCCAAACAAAAAGATAGCTAGATGTACAATGCTATTTTTTTTGCTTTGTGATATAGAGACTTCGGCAACAATCAGTAATAAAATAATTGCCAAGAGTATTATTTCATGTCTCATCAATAAAAAATTACTAAAATTCATTATTTAGTTTTCTATTTTAATTTTTATAACAAACCTTGAATAAATGGTTGCAAACTTTCTAATATCATATTACTCAACCATAATGGTGCTACTCCTATTCCTACTATTGGAATTAACAATAACAATATTCCAGATTTTTCATACCATGTCACTTTTTCTAAACTCAAAAATGCGTCATTCTTTACTGGTCCCATGAGCATAATACCAACCACACGTAAAATATAAACTGCGGTCACTACAATGGCCGACACCGAAATAATCGTTAGCACTCTATAAAACATATCGTCGTGCTGAAAGGCGCCTACAAAAATGTTCATTTCGGCAACAAAACCACTAAAACCAGGTAAACCCAATGACGCCAACCCGGCAATAACGTAAATGACCGAAATAAATGGAATCACTTTCAGCAAACCTCCTAATTTTCTAATATCTCTGGTATGTGTGCGTTCATAAATCATCCCTATTAATGCAAAGAATAATGCCGTCATAAATCCGTGAGATAGGGATTGTAAAATCGCGCCATTCCACGCTGTTTTATTCAGCATCAAAAGCGCAAACAAAACAAGTCCTAAATGACTTACCGATGAGTAAGCATTTATATATTTTAAATCGGTTTGTTTTAAGGCCGCAAATGCGCCATAAATCACACCAATGACAGACAGGATAATAAAGAACCACGACCAATTTAAAGCGCCTTCGGGCAACAAGTACATAGCCACTCTAAACACGCCATAGCCTCCTAATTTCATTAAAACTCCTGCATGCAGCATAGACACTGCTGTTGGCGCAGAAGCATGACCATCTGGTGACCAGGTATGAAATGGAAATAACGCTCCAATAACAGCAAATCCAATAAAAGTTAATGGGAAAAATATTTTTTGTGCTTCAAGTGGAATATTCACTTGTGCTATTTCTAAAATATTGAATGTTAATGCACCACCATCGGCATTTGAATTAAAATAAATACCCAAAATACCCACAAGTAAAACAGCCGAAGCACCCATTAACATTAGGGTCAATTTCATTGCTGAATATTCTTTTGGTCCTGAACCCCAAATACCAATGAGTAAATACATTGGTATTACCGCAATTTCAAAGAAGACAAACATCATAAACAAATCTATAGAGATGAAAAAGCCGTAAACTCCAATGGAAAGGACAATAAGTGAAACGAAGAATTCTTTAGGCAAATCCTTCATTTTCCACGAAATGAAAACTCCTGCCAGTACCACTATTGAGGTTAATAATAGTAAAGCGACCGAAATTCCATCGACACCAATATTATAGTGAATATTGAACTGCTTATACCAAACAACATCTTTAGTAAACACCATAATGTCATTGTTTATAGCTCTTTCATTAAAATAGGCAAAGACAAGATTGATAGCCATACCAAACTGGATAAGGCTCCCAACAACTGAAGTTAATCGTGCCTGCTTCAATCCTTTAGTAAACACCAAAGCCAGAATGGTTAATACAGGTACTATGATAAAAAGTGATAAAATATCCATATAAGTTTATTCTAAATAAATTCCAAAACCCAAATAATAAATTCCAACTATTTTGATTTTTCAATAATAGCTGATAATATTTTCTTCAATTCAGTTGCTTCTTGGATTAATTTTTCAATTACTTTTTTATTTTGTAACTCATTTGTTTCATTTAATAATTTCAACCAATAAATACTCTCTTTGGATTCTTTCCTACTTATTTTCATTCTAAAAATAAAATCCTTTTTACTTAATGATTCATTAGCTTCAATATAATTTGCACCAACAGACCCAGACGAACGAACAACTTGTTTAATGTCTTCAATATTTTCTGTAGTTTTTTCTAAAGTTTTAATAAATAGTCTTACCTCTTTTGCAAATTGGAATGTTCTTTCTTCTAAATCATAAGTTTTGTTTTTTGAATTTTGGGTCATTGATTATTATTTGTCATTTGTTTTTTAGTATTTGTTATTTTTTTAATTGTTTGTCCATAAATAAATAAACACTATAGCTAGTACTACAGATCCTCCAACAAATGCAAAAGCATAATCCTGTACTTTTCCGGATTGCATTCCTTTTATTTTTTCAGAAGCTTGAACTGTTTTATTACCTATGCCGACCATAGTCCCATCAACATATTTTCTATCAAATTTTGCTATTGGTGATGACACACGTTTAAACAATATTTTCTTTGTAACAAACAGATAAATTTCATCGAAATAAAATTTATCACTAGCCCATATATAAAAAGGCCCAAATATATTAGCCCATTTATCGGCTAGATTATTTTCTTTTTTATAGAATACCCAAGCCAGAATGATTCCCGTTAAGCCCACACCTACAGCAATGGCAGCCAGAGGATAATTTAAGTGTGCTTCAAATCCAGCTTTATCAGGGGTTACAAATTCACTAAACGGAATAAATCCACCAACTATACTCATTAAAGCTAAAAACATAAGAGGGAATGTCATTGATAGAGGTGACTCTTTAGGTTTGTGTTCGTATTCTCTATCTTTTCCCCAAAAAATTCCGAAATAAATTCTAAAAATATATAATGCAGTAAGTCCAGCGACAATTACTCCGATATAATAAATAAGTTTATCATGCTCGAAAGCTGCAACTAAAATTTCATCTTTACTCCAAAATCCTGCGAATGGAGGCATTCCTGCAATAGCTAATGCAGCAATTAAAAACGTAATATTTGTAATAGGCATATACTTTCGTAATCCACCCATATCTTTTAAATAGTTACTATGTACGGCAAGTATTACTGAACCAGCTCCCAGGAACAATAGTGCTTTAAACATGGCATGCGTAAACAGGTGAAACATGGAAGCCATATAACCTACACCTTCATGGCCATCGTAACCAGAAACACCTAAAGCAAACATCATATAACCCAATTGTGACATTGTTGAATATGCTAGCACACGTTTAATATCGGTTTGAGTTATGGCAATAATTGCTGCAAATAAAGAAGAAATAGCGCCAACATAGGCGACAATATTCAGTGCAAATCCATGTTCAACAAAATAGAACATCGGGAAAAGACGAGCTACTAAAAATATACCTGCAACCACCATAGTTGCCGCATGAATTAATGCAGAAACCGGAGTAGGACCTTCCATGGCATCCGGTAACCAAATATGAAATGGCATCATTGCCGATTTACCTGCCCCTCCAATAAATATTAATAGTAATGCCCAAGTAATTACTGATAGTCCCATGAAGGATGTCGATGCCCAATTTAAAATAGCAGATCCTTCAGGATTATTTAAGGTTTCAAAGTCGAAAGTGCCGGTATAATACCCCATGATTAAGATGCCAATTAAAAACCCTAAATCGGCAAAACGAGTGACTATAAATGCTTTTTTTGCTGCTGCTACTGCAGAAGGCTTTGTATAATAATAGCCAATTAATAAATAGGACGACACACCGACCAATTCCCAGAAAATATAAATTTGAAAGAGATTTGTTGCCAAAACTAAACCATACATTGAAAATGTAAATAGCGATAAGAAAGCAAAGAACTTGGTGTAGCCATCGTCACTTTTCATATAACCCCGACTATAAATATGCACCATAAGAGACACTACAGAAACCACCACAAGCATCATTACAGAGATTGGGTCAATCAAGATTCCCATATCAATATGAAGTGTTTCTGTAAAATTCATCCATACTGTTTTATCTACAAAAGTTTGATAAACTCCGTCGACTTTTTCACTTACAAAAAAGTATTGGTAAGCTGCATAGAATGATATTACAGTTGATGCTAATAATCCAAACACACCGATATATCCCGATATAGAAGGTTTTATTTTTTGGTTGAAAATGCCTAGTAGTAAGAAAACTACAAAAGGAATAATCGGGATTAATATAATATAACTAATGTTCATTCTTTATTTTTAACCACAAAGGACACAAAGGTTTTACGCAAAGGTCACAAAGCTCCATTTATTACTCGTTTTATACCATGTTTTAAAAGTGTTACATTGAAGTTAATCAATAGCCCCAATTTGTAACTTCCCAATTTCATATATGTTAATGTTTGAGCCAAATGAACATCATTTAATGCTTCAACGCTTTTTAACTCTATTACAACTTTATCTTCCACAAGAATATCAATTCTGTAACCACAATTTAACTTCACATCTTCGAAAACCAAAGGCATCGATTTTTCTTTTTCAGCCTTTAATCCTTCTTGTTGAAGTTTATAAAAAAGACATTCTTGATATGCACTTTCAAGTAATCCTGGGCCTAATACTTTATGGACTTCTATTGCTATTCCTATAATTTTATTAGCTATTTCATTTTCATTCATTCTTTGTGTGCTTTGTGCATTCTTTTCTTTGTGTACTTTGTGGTTATTTTTAAAAATCAATACTTCATAGTTTCAACATCTTTAACTTCAACAGAGCTAATCTGTCTGTATAGATTTATTATTATTGAAACGGCTAATGCTGTTTCAGCAGCGGCAACAGCGATAATGAAAATGGAAACGAAAACACCCTGTAAAATGTCGGGATATAAATATTTGTTGATAACGACAAAGTTTACTACTGAAGCATTCAATATCAATTCAACAGAAATTAATATGGATATCAAGTTTTTTCTAGTGATAAACCCATAAATTCCAATAAAAAATAAGATAGTGGTTAAGGTTAATATTTCGTAAATGCTAATTCCTTCAATCATATAGTTTCGTCACTTTTAGGAATTAACATTTTTCCTTTAGCTATAATTATAGCTCCAATCATTGCTGCTAATAATAGCACACTTATTACTTCAAAAGGCAGTATGAACCCACCTGCTTCGTAACTTAATAATCCCATGCCAATCTCAACAGTAGTTGTGGTTGTTGCATTTTCTGCTACTTCAAAATCATAGGAGTAAATTGTAATTACGAAAACACTAATCCCAATTAGGCAAGCTATGGCGATACCTATTCGTTTGGAGATTTTAGCAACTTCCAATTTCATTTCAATATGGTGGACAAGCAAAACAGAAAAAATCATTAATACAATAATACCACCTGCATACACCGTAAGTTGAATGGCTGCTAAAAAATTATAGTCAACTAAAAAGAAAATTCCAGCAATTCCGGCAAGCACAAATAATAAGTAGATAACAGATCGAAGCATTTTTCGACTAGTTACAGAAGCAATTGCAGATACGATCATTCCAAGTGCTACGATGTAAAATATATATCTTTCCATACTTTTAATCTTCTACTCCGGGTTGTAATTTGGATCCTGGGGTATTTAAAACCCGTGTTAAGTAAGTTCTGTCAAAAACAGAATTTTCAAAATTCTGACCCCATTTAATTGCATCCGTTGGACAGACGTCAATACAAAGACCGCACATGGTACAAAGCCCTAAGTGGTATACGAATTTATCTATTTCTTTTTTCTTTTTACCTGTTTCTTCATTGATTTTTCTATCCCAAATAATCTCAATAGTGCCATTAGGGCAGGCAATTTCACATTTTTGACAGCCTGTACAACGATGTTCATTATTTTCATCATGTGGCATTATTACTTCACCACGAAAGCGATCAAACATTTTAAGGGTCTCTCTATTGTCAGGATATTGTTGGGTTATAGCTCCTTTTCTTGATCTAAGAAAATATTTTCCGGTAACACTCATTCCTATTAGGAGTGTTTTAACACCATTATATATCTCTGAAAAATAACTCATAATCTTTAAAATTGTATTATTAAATTAAGCCAAACCATGATTGCCATTATTACAATATTTACCAGATTTATGGGAAGCAAATATTTCCACTCCAATGTAAGAAGCTGGTCTACTCTTAAACGAGGAAAGGTCCATCGAAACCACATCATTAAAAAAACAAGGCAAAATGTTTTTCCTAAAAACCAAAACACACCTAACCATGGAATAGATTCTGTTATCCCAAAGGGCGACAGCCAGGCACCAAAAAATATAGTAGTTGCAATAGCTGCAATAATAAACATATTTATAAATTCGGCTAAAAAAAAATAGGCAAATTTCATTCCTGAATATTCCGTATGAAAACCTGCACCTAATTCAGATTCTGCTTCAGCCATATCGAAGGGAGCTCTATTGGTTTCAGCCGTTCCGGATATCATAAAAATCATAAATGCAATAATAGCCGGAATATGACCTTGAACTATGAGCCACCCATTTTTTTGTACTTCAACTATTTCAGAAAGTTGCAAAGATCCGGTAATTAAAATCATAGTTAACAACGATAAACCAACGGATAACTCATAACTTATTGTTTGTACCCCACTACGCATTGCTCCAATTAAGGCAAATTTGTTGTTGCTACTCCAACCTCCTAATAAAATGCCAATAACTCCTATGGATGAAATAGCAATTAAAAAGAAAATACCAATATTAATATCAAACGCGTGAAACTCTTGCGAAAACGGAATCACCGTTAAGGCCATTAATGCTGAAATAATAACAAAGTATGGTGCTAAATTGTACAAAAATTTATCGGCTTTTACTGTTCCTGTCAACTCTTTTGAAAGCAATTTTAAGGCATCGGCCATAGTTTGTAATATGCCTTGATATCCAACTCTATTAGGCCCGATTCTTAATTGAAACCAAGCCGAAACACGCCTTTCAAGTAAAACTAAAAATAATCCAACAACAGTGAAAACACCCAAATACACCATTGCTATTAAAAACATTTCAACAAAACTTGCCAGGCCTTGGGGCATAATGCTGAAAAGCCAATCGTGAATAGTTTTTGTTATGCTTAATGGTATATTCATTTATTTTTTTATCTGTCAATATCTGGAATAACAAGATCAATTGTAGCCATAATAGCCACTAAATCTCCTATTTTTCCTCCTTTAGCTATATGGCTAAGTAACGATAAATTAGAAAAACCAGGCGATCGAAATTTTAGTCGGTACGGGCTTTTAGTTCCAGTACTTATAACATAAACTCCAAGTTCACCTCTAGCTGTTTCTACTTTTTGGTAAAATTCTCCTTTTGGTAATTTTATTACAGCATTGGTTTTAACTCTATGTTCACCTTCAGGAATATTATCTATTAATTGTTCAACTATCGATAATGATTCCCATAATTCCTGTATTCTTACCTGGTATCTGGCGAAAGTGTCGCCTTCTGTTTTAATGGATTCATTAAATGTTACTCTATCCAAAGCACTATAAGGATGATATTTTCTAACATCACAGGAATATCCTGAAGCTCTGGCCACAGGACCTGAAGCTCCAAATGAAATGGCATCTTCTTTGGTTAAAATTCCTACGCCTTTTGTTCTTTTCTGAAAGATTACATTTCCCGTTAAAAGCCTGTCGTATTCTGGAATCTTAGTTTTAAAATGAGCTATAAAATCCTTAACCCGTTTTACAAAATTAGGATGTATATCAAGCATCAAACCACCAGGAACATTATAGTTCATGGTAAGTCTTGCACCACAAGTTTCCTCAAAAATATCGTTAAGCATTTCACGATCTCTGAATCCATAAAAAAATGTGGTTAAAGCGCCGACATCCATTCCCATAACACCCCACCATAAACAATGGGATGATATTCTTGTAAGTTCACCAATAATGGTTCTAATTACTTTTACGCGTTCGGGAACTTCTAATTGTAAAGCGTTTTCAACGACTAAACAAACAGCTTCGTTATTTATATTTGAAGATAAATAATCCATTCTATCTGTTAAATGAACTATTTGCTGATAACTATCACGTTCGCACATTTTTTCTATGGAACGATGTATATACCCTAAATCCGGTTCAACCTTTTGTATAATCTCACCATCAATAGTTAATAAAAGATTTAAAACACCATGCGTTGCCGGATGTTGAGGTCCCATATTAATTTGATACGGTTCCGATTTAAAGCTTTTATCTATTGTGGTTCTTTGCTCCATTACTTATTTGATAACCATATTAATTTCATCTACATAATCCTTTCTTAATGGGAATCCTTCCCAGTCTTCTGTTAAAAAGAGGCGTTTTAAATTAGGATGATTATTAAATTTTATTCCGAAGAAATCAAACACTTCACGTTCATGAAATTCAGCAGTATACCAAATATCCCAAATAGAATCGAGATTTGGATTTTCTCTATCTTTTGTTTTAACTTTTACAACAATTATATGTCTGTGAATTGTAGATTCTAAATGATATACAACGCCAAGTTCTTCGCCCCAATCTACACCACTCAAACAAAACAAATAATCAAAACAAGTTTCTTCATTAGTTTTTAACTGGCTCATCAATGCGTAAAACTGTTCTGGTTGAACGGTAATGTTTAAAAATTGAGACCCTTCTTCATAAAATTCTAGAAGACTAGAATTAATTAATTCTTGGGCTTCCGGTTGTTCTTCTGAACCATCTTCTGCATCGGAGTTCTCTGTAATTTCAGAGACCTTGTCTGCATCTGGATTGGGAAACCAACTGCTTATTAAATGTTGTAAAGCTTCGTTTGTCATCCTTTATTTATATAATCCTTCGTCAAACCCTTCAATAGGATTTTTTTTGTGCTTCATATTTTCGGCACGTATTTTATCTTGAAGCATCAGCATACCTTCTAATAATGCTTCAGGTCGTGGCGGACATCCTGCTACATATACATCTACAGGAATTACATGGTCTGCTCCTTTTACAACTGAATATGTGTTGTAAAAAAATGGCCCTCCAGAAATGGCACACGCTCCCATTGCAATTACATATTTAGGTTCTGCCATTTGGTCGTATAAACGTCTTAAAACCGGAGCCATTTTGTTTACAATGGTTCCTGCTATAATAATTAAATCGGCTTGTCTAGGAGAAGGCCGTGCTACTTCAAAACCAAATCTTGAATAATCATGTCGAGAAGCCCCTGTTTGCATCATTTCGATGGCGCAACAACTAGTACCAAAATAAAGCGACCAAAGTGAATTGGCGCGTCCCCAATTAATTACTTTGTCTAGTGAAGTAACCATTATATTCGCACCATTTCCTGCTGGAATTATTTTTCCAGGAAAATCTTCTGGTTTACTATTTTTATTTTCTATTCCCATTTTAAAGCTCCTTTTTTCCATGCGTATAATAAGCCTAATCCTAATATGATAAGAAAGATGAGTATTTCAAAAAAAGCGACAGCTCCTATACTTTTGAAAGCTACTGCCCAAGGAAATAAAAACGCAATTTCTACATCAAAAATTAAGAATAAAATGGCAAATAAATAATAACCAACTTTAAACTGTACCCAAGTAGGGCCTTTGGTTACCATCCCACTTTCATAAGGCTCTCTTTTT
>CAXMOQ010000072.1:0-309 GCA_964195015.1 uncultured Flavobacteriaceae bacterium
GGCACAAATGGTAAAAGAAGTTGCGAGCAAAACCAATGATCTTGCCGGTGATGGAACAACAACCGCAACGGTATTAGCACAAGCTATTGTAAAGGAAGGATTGAGAAACGTGGCTGCAGGGGCAAATCCTATGGATTTAAAACGTGGTATTGACAAAGCAGTTGGTGCCATTGTTGAAAATTTAATAAAGCAAAGCAAGGAAGTAGGAAGTTCTTCAGATAAAATAAAACAAGTTGCTTCTATTTCGGCAAATAATGATGATGTTATTGGCGATTTAATTGCCTTGGCTTTTGGTAAAGTTGGAAAAGA
>CAXMOQ010000072.1:319-4293 GCA_964195015.1 uncultured Flavobacteriaceae bacterium
GAAGGTGTTATTACTGTTGAAGAATCTAAAGGAACAGATACTTATATGGATGTTGTTGAAGGGATGCAATTTGACAGAGGATACTTATCGCCTTACTTCGTGACAGACAGCGAAAAAATGATAACCGATTTAGAGAATCCATATATTTTATTGTTTGATAAAAAAGTATCGACCATGAAGGATTTACTCCCTATTTTGGAACCTGTTGCACAATCCGGTAAACCTTTATTGATTATTGCCGAAGATGTTGATGGTGAAGCATTAGCTACTTTAGTAGTAAACAAATTACGCGGTGCTCTTAAAATAGCGGCTGTTAAAGCCCCTGGTTTTGGTGACCGACGTAAAGCTATGTTAGAAGACATTGCCATTTTAACCGGAGGCACTGTAGTTTCAGAAGAAAGAGGTTTTACACTTGAAAACACAACAATCGAGATGCTTGGTACTGCAGAACGCGTTACCATTGACAAAGACAATACAACTGTAGTTAATGGTGCTGGCGAAAAAGACTTGATTAAAAATCGTGTGAACCAAATTAAATCTCAAATCGAGACCACGACAAGTGATTATGATAAAGAAAAACTTCAAGAGCGTTTAGCCAAATTGGCCGGTGGTGTTGCCGTTTTATATATAGGCGCTGCTAGTGAAGTTGAAATGAAAGAAAAGAAAGACCGCGTTGATGATGCTTTACATTCCACAAGAGCTGCTGTAGAAGAAGGTATTGTTGCCGGAGGTGGTGTTGCTTTTATTAGAGCAAAATCTGTTTTAGAAAAAATCACTACTGAAAATTTAGATGAAGTCACAGGTATTCAAATTGTGGCCCGTGCAATCGAATCGCCTTTACGTACCATTGTAGAAAATACCGGCGGTGAAGGTAGTGTGGTAGTTGCTAAAGTTATGGAAGCCAAAGGTGATTTTGGTTTTGATGCAAAAAGCGAAACATACGTGAATATGCTTAAAGCTGGAATTATAGATCCGACTAAAGTAACCCGTATTGCATTAGAAAATGCAGCTTCTGTTGCTGGGATGATTCTAACTACCGAATGTGCTTTAGTAGATATTAAAGAAGATACACCAGCTATGCCTCCAATGGGTGGTGGGATGCCAGGTATGATGTAGTCGAAAGGCAGATCACCACAGATAAATATTAAAAACGCCTCAATTAATTTTGAGGCGATTTTTGGGGTTCGTTATCGGTCTTGATAAAATGAGTTTCAACTCTTTTTATCTTTTGTTTGCTTCTTGCTCTAAGTTCTCCTGTTACTATATAATTTCCTTAAAAGAGCGATATATAGTTATCTCGTAAACCCATTAAAATATCCGTAAACCATTGCACCAAGACCTTGAACCGCTTCCAGTGCTTGAGGGTTTGGATTACCAAATACTTCAAACCTCGTTATGTCTGCGTGTCGGAGTAATTCCGGTAAAACTTCACCTACATTTTGGAGATGGGCTAATAATGATTCTGAACTCGTTTGCCATTCTGCCGTGTAGCATTTGCTTTGATCATCGTTGAAATACCACTGGTAACCTTTCATTTCTGGTTCTTTGTCGCGTACCATTTTAATTACTTTGTTGGTCAACTCTTTAAAGGCTTCTAGACCTCCAGGTTTAATAGTCCACTCTAATGTGTATTGAATTTCATTTGTCATGATAAATAGTTTTTTGGTTAGTAGTAAATCCAGTTAAAAGTAAACTAATTATGAAAAGAATCATGATTTGACGTTTTCGCTTTGCAGCTAGTGTTAAGATAAATAGAGTTCCAATTCTTTTTATCGATTGTTAACGAAGTTAGTTGTTTTTAAATACAAAGTCAAGACAACCCATATTTGAATATGAATAGTCAAAACAACTGTTTTAATGATGCTTCTTTTTTGTTTTATGTGGTTTTTTAGATGGCATGGTATTAAAAATAAAATCCCATAATGGAGAGCTTACCCCAAAAGCCTTATCGTCATGAAGATGATGGTGCCTGTGATGATGTATCCATAAATATTTGAATACATTTTTTGGCGGTTTTCGGGTATGGATTTTATAATGTACAAATAGATAGCTCGTATACCCTAACAAGAAACCCGGAAAGAAAAAGTAAACATTATCTCTTACAACAAGATAAAATAAAAAAAAGAACACCGTCGATAATAAAAGCGCCAACGGTAAAGGCATTGCCAGTATATCCTTGTCTTTTGGATGCACATGATGAACGCCATGAATTTTAAATTGCCAATTTTTTTTGTTTAAATAATTCTCCCCCGAATGATAAAGAAATCGATGCATTACGTATTCAATAAAAGTAAACAGTAATAATCCCAGTGCTAAAAAAATTAGACTCCAAATCACTTCTGACTGCATTTTAATAAGGCCATAAACATAAATCCCGAAAGATATTATCAAATAAATCCTTATAACAAACATGGAGTCTGTGCTCGTAAGCTTATTTAAAACCGAATTTTTAAAAAGTTTATAGTTACTCATTTTATGCTCTAAATATTGTACAAATAACGAATCATGGTTTGGAGTTAGTTGGTATAACCCTTCAACGAAGTTAATAATTTTTAACTATAATATCAAGGCAATAGAAAAAATCCGAAGTTTTTTGCTTCGGATTTTTTAGGATAGTCTCTAGATTCTAATAATTGTTCTATTTTTTTCATAGTGCTTTAATGACCGTGACCTCCTCCTTCTTCTTCACTATTTTTGGCTTTAGCCAACAAAGTAAAGGCATCCTTTAAAACCACATCCATTTTTGAAATGTCTTGAGAAGCATCTTCAAAAGTAAATGCAACAAAGCCTTCTTCTTCATTGCCTTTAATAATTTCAATCATTTCAAAGTCATTCATCGTTTGTTCACCTTCTTTTCTTTTACCTAATGACTTGAAAATATAGTGCTTGCTTTCAAACCTTACAATGGCTTCTTCTGGAATAGCATATTGTTGAAGAGCTTCCACTTCAATAGCTGCATTGACAAACATACCGGGTAGTAAATTTTCAATATGTTCTTTAAGATGTCCGTGGATGGTAATTGACCTGTCCTCACGAACATTATTTCCTATAAGAAATATTTCCGCTTCCATCCATTTTTCCGGTGCATTAGCTAATCTGAAACGAATACGTTGTCCATTTCTAATTAAAGGAATGTCATCTTCATACACTTTAAGTTCTACATGTAAATCTGATGCATCTGTAATATCCATTAATACATCTTGTGGATTAAAATATTTTCCAGTATTGATATAAACGTCTCTAACTATACCATTAATTGGTGAATATACATTTACAACAGAAGAAATTGTTCCATTTTTTACGGTTGCAGGATTAATACCAATTAAGCGTAACTTGCTTTCCAACGCTTGAATATTTGCTTTATTTGTTAAGTAACTACTCTTAGCTTTTTGAAACACTTTTGTAGATGTAATCTGCTCATTGTTCAAGGTTTGTTGACGTTCAAAATCTGCCTTTAAATAATCATTATTTGCTAATGCTTCTAAATATTCTCTTTGAAAATCAATAAATTCAGGATTTTCAACGGTTGCAACAATCTGATCTTTTTTTAATCTACTACCAGAAAGCATTTCAGTATATTTCAAAAATCCGCCATAAGGTACTGTTATAGATATATTCCCTTGTGGTGGCACATCTATCATCCCATTTACGGTAATTTCGTGACCAATTTTTCGTTTTTCAACTCTGCCTATACTAATTTCAGTTTGTGCTAACTGTGCATTTGTTAACTCAATTAAGTTTTCGTTTGCTTCATTGTGAGCATCTTCAATTACCGTGGTTGTTTTATCCTTACATCCAATTACTACAAGTATCGCAGTAAATAATATTGTTTTATATATAGTATTCTTCATTTCCTTAATTATTTGTAGTGAGTTGTTCTATTTTTATAAGTGTTTGATTGTATTGGTTTACAAAATCCAAGTATTTGGTTTGTATGGTCAAAGCTCTATTAATCCCTTGTACATATTCTATAT
>CAXMOQ010000072.1:4355-12332 GCA_964195015.1 uncultured Flavobacteriaceae bacterium
ACGCCACGTTTTGTTGGTCTTTTTTTAGCCTATCCAAAACGGTTTGTAATTGTGTTTGGGTGTAATTCGTAATAGCTTCTAATTGTAATTCGCTTTCCATTTTATGAATTTTTGCCACATTAATCTTTGCAGAATGCGACTTAAAAAAAATTGGAATACTTAAACCTAACTGAAAACCTGTAAAACGATCGCCCGAATCGAATACTGTAGGTGTACCATTGGCTGTTTCTCCATTACCTATAAATGATTGATTGAAATAGCCTAACGTTATATCTGGAAGCATTTTTGCTGATTCTACTGAATGTTCTTTATCAGAAACCTCAACTTTTGCTTTATAAAATAATACTAATGGATTTTTAGAAACTGTAGAAGTGTCAACAGATACTTCTGAAAACACAGAGGGCTTTACTTCTAAACTCCCAACATTAATATCCACAAGGCTATCCGAATTTATTAAATTTTGCAATTGTAGTTGAAAGGCTTTAATAACCGAAGCATTATCTTTTAACGCAATTTGTATATCAGCCAATTCAGCATTTGCAGTTGCTTGTTCCAATGCGTTACTTTCACCTGTTTTGAAACGTAAATTTGCCGCATACTGAAACCGTTCATAAATGCTATCTTGTTGTTGTAACACGCTTTGCTTACTCTTTAAATACCATAATTCATAATAAGCTGATTTTACTTGAACAATCAATTCGTTTTTTATAACTTCTTCGTTTAGTACACTTGCTTCTATCTTCACTTTTGATAATTTATTTTGATTACCGTATAGTGTAGGAAAAGCAAAAGTCTGACTAATACTAAAACGAGTGTCATTATCAACTATACTATTTGTTTGCCCATATTCTAAACCAAACTCTGTTTTTGGCACATCCCAACTCCCTCCTTTTAAAGTACGTTCTTGTTTTGTTTGCAATTTTGATACTTTAATGTTGGGATTATTCTTAATAGCTGTTTCAATAATGGCATTAAGATTTTGATAGATTTTTACTTCCGTATTTGTTTGTGCATTTATAGAACACATACTACCAAAAAGACCAATAAATACTAACACTGCTGTTTTATTAGGTTTCATTTTTATTTTTTTTTCTGAATAATAATAAAGAATAGGCAACACCACCAAGGTTAAAAAGGTTGCGGTAATTAAACCACCAATCACTACAGTCGCTAAAGGGCGTTGTACTTCTGCTCCTGAAGATTGAGAAAGAGCCATTGGTAAAAATCCTAAAGAGGCTACCGCAGCAGTCATTATTACTGGACGTAATCGAGAATGTGTGCCTTTATAAATACGTTCAAAAACATCCAAAGAACCATCTTTTTTTAGACGATTAAATTCGGTAATTAATACAATACCATTTAAAACGGCGACACCAAAAAGAGCTATAAAACCAACACCTGCCGAAATACTAAATGGTAAATCGCGAAGCCAAAGAGCAAAAACACCACCAATTGCAGACAATGGAATGGCTGTAAAAATTAAAACACCTTGCTTAATTGAACCAAAAGTAAAATATAGTAAGATGAAAATAAGTAACAAAGCCATTGGTACTGCAATACCCAAACGCTGTTTTGCTTCTACCAAATTTTCAAATTGTCCACCATAAGTAATACTGTAACCTGGTGCTAAATTGACTCGATCATCGATTTTCTTGGTTATCTCTTCAACAACACTTTCAACATCACGATTTCGCACATTGAAAGCCGTAATAATGCGTCTTTGGGTATTATCTCGTTGTATTTGATAAGGACCATCTATTATCGAAACCGTTGCGACTTGCTGTAATGGTATTTGTTGGCCTTTTATACCAATGATATATAAATTTTGAACATCTGTTAAACTTGTTCGATTGTTTCCTTCCAAACGGACTACTAAATCAAACTGTTTTTCACCTTCATAAACCAATCCTGTTGATGCCCCAGCAAAAGCTGCTTGAATCGTGTTATTCACCGATTTTATATCTAATCCATATTTTGCTAATTGTCCGCGATTATAATTCACTACAATTTGAGGAACGCCTGTAACTTCTTCAACATACACATCTACCGCACCATCAACCGTTCCTGCTATTTTCCCAATTTGAGTCGCGTACTTTGATAATTGTTCTAAATCTTCTCCATAAATCTTTACAGCTACATCTTGACGAACACCAGTCATTAACTCATTAAAACGCATTTGAATGGGTTGTTGAAATCCAAAAGTTACACCAGGAATGTCTTCTAACGCTTCAGCCATTTTATTTGCCAATTCTTCTCTACTTGATGCTGAAACCCATTCTGATTTATCTTTTAGAATAATCATTAAATCTCCTGCCTCAACAGGCATTGGGTCTGTTGGGATTTCACCTGAACCAATTTTAGAAACCACCTGCAAAACTTCTGGAAAATTATCCAAAAGTATTTTTTCTGCTTTCGTAGTGGCTTTTATAGTATTTGAAAGTGAACTTCCAGTAATCACTCGTGTTTCAACAGCAAAATCGCCTTCTTCAAGTGTTGGAATAAATTCACCACCTAAATTTTTGAACACCATAACTGCAATAACAAAAAGCCCTAAAGTGCTTGTTAGAATTATTGCTCTCTTATGCATAGACCATCTGATAATAGGTTTATATACTTTGTAAAACGCATTCATTATTCTATCGGAAATATTCCGTTTGTAGATGGTGTTTTTACTCAAGGCTAATGCAGACATCATTGGAACATAGGTAAGTGATAAAATAAAAGCTCCAAGAATGGCAAAACTCACGGTTTGCGCCATAGGGCCAAACATCTTTCCTTCTGTTCCAACTAACGCCAATATTGGTAAATACACTATTAGAATGATAATTTGGCCAAAGGCAGCGGAGTTCATCATTTTACTGGCAGATTTCAATACTTCAGTATCCATTTCCTCCTGATTTAGTTTCCTATTCAGTTTTAAATGTCCAATGTGAAATAAAGTAGCCTCCACAATAATTACCGCGCCATCTACAATTAAACCAAAATCAATTGCTCCAAGGCTCATTAAATTTGCTGAAACGTCAAAGAGATGCATCATACTAAATGCAAATAATAAGGCTAATGGAATTACAGAAGCTGTTATTAATCCTGCTCTCCAGTTACCTAATAGTAACAATAAAATAAAAATAACAATGAGCGCACCTTCAACAAGGTTGGTGGTTACCGTTCCAATTGCTTTATCAACTAATTTGGTTCTGTCTAAAAAAGGTTCAATAACAACACCTTCAGGTAATGTTTTACTAATGGTTTCTATTTTATCTTTTACATCTGCAATAACTTCTGCTGAATTTGCCCCTTTTAGCATCATTACAATAGCACTCACCACTTCGCCTTCCCCATTACGTGTGGCTGCCCCATAACGAATTGCCGTGCCTGTTTGTACTTTTGCAACATCACTTATTAAAATTGGAATACCATCATCGGTTTGTTTTACAAGGATGTTTTTGATGTCTTTGATTGATCCAACCAATCCCTCGCTTCTTATAAATAATGCTTTATCGTTTTTTTCGATGTATGCACCTCCTGTATTTTGGTTATTAGATTCTAACGCATTAAAGATTTCAGAAATAGAAATTCGCATCGCATTTAAGCGTTCAGGACGAATGGCTATTTCATATTGTTTTAGATAACCTCCAAAACTACTTACATCGGCAACACCTTTAGTCCCTAATAACTGTCGCTTAATAACCCAATCTTGTATGGTACGCAATTGAACAGCATCATATTTATCCTGGTAGCCCGGTTTTGTTGTAATGACATATTGGTAAATTTCGCCAAGACCCGTAGTTAGAGGTGCAATTCCTGGTTTACCTACACCTTCCGGGATTTGGGATTGCGCATCGGCAAGACGTTCGTTAACTTGAGCGCGTGCCCAATACACATCTACATCTTCTTCAAATACAATAGTGACTACGGATAAACCAAAACGAGAAAAGGAACGAATTTCTTCAATTTTTGGAATGGTCGCCATTGTGATTTCAATGGGAAATGTTATTAAACGTTCTACTTCTTGTGCAGCAAGTGTAGGAGATGAAGTGATAACCTGTACTTGATTGTTTGTAATATCTGGGACGGCATCTACAGGAAGTTGTTTTAGCGAATAGACTCCTGTAATAATTAAGGCTAAAGCGAGTAATCCTATAACCAGCTTATGGGTTATGGAATACTTAATTATTTTATTAAGCATATAGTATTTTTAATTCAATTAATGAAAAAGTTAAACCTTTAGAGGTCATAACTAGATATAGATATCCAATAAATTCAACCATACTTGTGGAGGCTGATAGATTTGAGAGAGGTAATTACTAGAGAAAGATACGATGTAGCTTACGCTTAATTCTTTCGCAGGATTTTCTGAAATTAGTGTACAATTTTGAATGTTTGATTCCAAAACAATGCTTGCACAGCAGACACAGAAACAAAAAGGAGAGCATAAATCCATATCACTATGGTTAGTATGGGCCGAGTCTTGAGAAATTGAAGTTAATTGCTCTGACCCAAAAACACCTTCATCATCGCAAGGAATTGCGGATAAGGTAAGTGTAATTATTGATAATATGATTGCTACAAGTTTCATTTAATTTGACAAAGATAAGAAAACTACAAATGCAATTGTGTTGCAAAGTTTTTAACTTCGGATTTTTTCAGAATAGTCTCTAATATAGCGGCTATTATTTAATTGTCGTCTCTAGCATCGTCATCATCCTTTTTAACTTTCTGTAAATCCATTTTACAAACAGGACATGAACCTGCTTTATCGTAGGTTTTTCCGTTTTCACAATCCATTGGGCATTTGTAAGTGTCATTTATTGCCATGTATTTTACTTCTTCTGTTGGTGTAACAGCTTCAGTATCTTTTTTTGTTTCATTTTTACAGCTTGTTAATCCTATTGCTACAATTACAGCGATACTTAAAATTACTTTTTTCATGGTTTAAAATTTATATTAATTATTATTCTATTTAATGGTTTACGCTTCTACATTTTGGTCTGGCTTTACCAAAATATGGGTTGTGAGCCTCCTTTTACTAAATTAAAATTAGTGATTATGCTTACCCGTCTTTACTTCGCCTGACTGATTCATTTCCATTTCATGGTCATATTGACAACAACTGGGTAACCCTTTGTAAGCCTTCTCGTTACCATTTGCTTTTTCGGTATCATAACCAGAATTTGCAATAGCATTATGAATTGCCATGATGTTTGTTGCTTTGTCATCAAAGGATACATCAATTTTCTTTTTATCTACATCCCAATTTGCATGTATTACACCTTCGATACTATTAGCAGCTTTTTCAATGGTAGCTTTGCATAATTCGCAATTGCCTCTAACGCCAAAGCTTGTATTTACACTTGTTGTTCCCATCTTAAGGTGTCCTTCGTGTTCTGTCATTGCCTTACCACCTTCTTTATTCATCATAGATTTTTTGCCTTGCAATTGAGCTGCTGCATCTACTGTGAATGTTCCGTTAGTAACAATTTCGTCACCATTATTCAAGCCTTCTAAAACTTCATAACTATCCCCTATTTTATTACCTAAAGTTACTTTGCGCATTTCAAAAACAGGTTCGTTTCGATTTGGTTTTAAATATACCAACGAACGTTCTCCGGTCCATAAAATAGCCGTTGACGGAATAACCAATGCTTGTTCTTTGCTTGATTTAACACCTTCAATTTTACCTTCAACAAACATTCCTGGTTTAAAAACATTAGCTGCATTATTTAATACTGCTCTTAATTTTACGGTTCTTGTTTTTGTATTTAAAACAGGGTCTATAAATGACACCTTTGCCTTAAATGTTTTGTTTGTGTAAGCATTAGCGATAATCTTAATATCTTGTCCCTTTTTAAATAAATTGATTTGATTTTCATACACATCGAAGTTTGCCCAAACGGTATTCAAATTGGCTATTTTTAATAAGGGTTGCCCTTGCTTCATGTAATCGCCTTGCTCTACTAATTTGGCTGAAACGGTTCCTGAAACCGTAGCATAAACCGGGAAGTTTTCTTTTACTTTGCCAGATGTTTCAATTTGATTGATTTGACTTTCTGAAAGTTTCCATAACTTTAATTTGTTGCGCACGGCTTTATATAATGCAGGTTGTGATTCTTTTATTGAAGCTGCTGTAATTAATTCTTGCTGTGCTGCAAATAATTCAGGTGAATAAATAGTTGCCAACAATTGCCCTTTACGCACTTCTTCTCCAGTAAAATTAACATTAAGGCGTTCTATTCGGCCTGAAAAATAACTGACCTGAACAGCATTAGCTTCTTCATTTTCAACAATTTTACCTGAAAGCTTTATTGCGTTATCTTCAATCATGCTATTGCCAACAATAGACGTTTGAATGTTTGCCAAAGACATGGCATTTCTGGTAAGCTTAAATTGGTCTGGAGCGAGACCATTAGCACTTGCGCCTGCAGGAATTAATTCCATACCGCAAATGGGACACTTTCCAGGCTCTGACAGCATAATTTGAGGATGCATTGCACACGTCCACATTTCATTGTTTTCAACAACTTCACTATGATTGTGTTCTGTTTCTTTGGTTGTTGAATTACCAAACAGTAATCCTCCTAAAATTAGTCCTATGACTAATATTCCGCTATAAATTAAATATTTTTTCATGACTTTGTTTTTTTATTACATAAATAATTAATAATGGTCGTCTGTATATAATAAGTCTTCACAGATTCTATTTGATTCATTTGAAATTTTAATTGTAGTTCCTGAATATCTAACACATCGTTAAAATCGATAGTTCCGGTTTCGTAGTTTTTAATTAAAATGTCTTCGGCGTCCTTTGCTTGTTTTAAGTTTTTGGCTTGCGTGTCGTAACGTATTCTTGCAGAAACCTTATTAGTAAGAGCTTTATCAAGGACAGTTTCTAATGTGTTTAGTCGGTCTTGCTTTTGTGCTTTTATTTCCTGTTGTTTTAATTCATTCTGTTTGCTTTGTGATTTATTTTTATTATTAAAAATTGGAATTGATAAGGATACCATTGGCATGACAATATCTTTTCCGTTATCACTAAAACTTATATCGGGTCTTTCTGAAACTGCGATATAATCCAATCCAAAACCAATATTAGGAGCACTTCCTTTTTGGTTGAGCAACTCTGATTGTTCAACCGATTCGTAGAGCTTATCATATTTTAATAGTTCCGGATGTAATTGAAGGTTTTCAGTAGAAAGTAAGAGGTCTTCAGAAGGCATACTCAAATTTTTAACAACTCCGATTATTATAGCTTTATCACGATTCAAGAGTTTATTAAACAGCGTTTGTTCTGCCAAGAAATCTTGCTCTAAAACCTGGTTTAATTGCTCTAACTCATTTTGACGCATTTGCAATCGCAATACATCTACAGCCGATGCTTTGCCAACTTCAACAAAGGTTAATGCCAATATTTCATAGGTTTTAAGTAGCTCAATATTTTCAACCAGCACCTCTTGTTTCGCCTTAATAGTATACAAATTGTAATAGGATTGTGATACCGATGCAATCAATTTTCTTTTGGCTATGACAATGTCTTCATATTGGACATCAGCCAACGAACTCACATAGTTTTCTCTGGCTGTTATCGAGCCAAACCAAGGCATCATTTGTTTTGCAGATACCTTAAAGCGTTGAGCTCCTGTTCTTGTTTCAGGTTCACTCACAAAGTAACCTACACCAATTTCTGTGTTTGGAATCGTGTTTACTTCATTTACTTTTTCTGAAGTAACGTGATGTTGCAACTCGAATTTTTGAATTTTAGGGCTATTCATTTGAGCTATATTGATGTACTCGCTTAAATTTTGAGCCTTTGCTGTTTGAACTGGAGCTAATAATAGTATGAAGCTGGAAGCTAGGAGTTGGAAGTTGGAAAATCCTAACTTCAAATATCTAACATCTAACCCCAAGCCTCTAGCTTCCAATTTCCATTTTTTACTTTCCATAATTCGTCCAATTTTGATGAAGTTTCGTTAACATCTTTCC
>CAXMOQ010000072.1:12342-12596 GCA_964195015.1 uncultured Flavobacteriaceae bacterium
ATAGACATCTTGAGAAATATATTGACATTCCAATGCATAAGTCAACCAATCTTCAGTTTCAGAATTTGAACCTAATGAATGGATTAAATGCTGTTTAAAAACCGAATCGTAAGTCCGTTTTGCCCAACCTTCACTGATATTGGCACTCACAGAACGTGAAGAACGCACTATTTGAGATGTTAAAGAATACATTTCTTCTTTAGGAAATTTTCTCGTTATCCAAAAAATTTCCATTGCCAGCTTAAAGGATTCTT
>CAXMOQ010000073.1:0-310 GCA_964195015.1 uncultured Flavobacteriaceae bacterium
TAAAATATTTTAGATAAAAATGTATCGAGAACCCTTTTTGTTAGACTTTTCGATACAATTTCAAAACTTTAAATCACTCAATGTGACTTTAGAGAGCAACTTATTTTATGGACAAATAAATATCTGTTTTTAGTTTAGCTTCTTCAGTGCGTTTGGGATTGTTTTAGTAATGTTCTCTAACCGATTCATCGCGCAATTCATAATCGGTTTCCATAAGCCAATCATTAAAAATGTAGTTGTACTTCTAGAAAATTTGCATAGCTTCCTTGATAATGAAATATGGCAAACTTACCGCCTTTAAGGGTTTTGG
>CAXMOQ010000073.1:320-12523 GCA_964195015.1 uncultured Flavobacteriaceae bacterium
TTTGAGATTGAGAACCAAACCAAACTTATAGTTTCAACAAAAATCGTAGAAGATTTTGACGATTCCATCGAAGAATTCAAATACGAAAGTGGCATTGCCGGCTGGAATTATTTTATTAAAGAAAGGTTAGTCGCATTTTTGAACACTTAATTTAATTTTGGTTAAACAGATTTGACTCTAGTTAATTATTCAATTTTAGTCCATTCAGAACCATTCCATTTCCAAAAATCTCCTAAAGCTATTTGATTATTGTCTTCATATATTTTTCCACCGTATAAGTATCCCAATTGCTCTTTAGAGTTGTAAGTAAATCCAAAACTATGGCGATTTGATGGACCTTCCTGTGTTAGAGTTATAATTTGATCGTTATGAATGTTGAATGTTTTATTTTGCATTTGTCGACGGTAATCTTTTCCACCAAATCCTATTACGGTCTTAAGTTTTTCGTCATAAATCATGGCATGATGATCCAGTGAGGAATTATCATAAGGCCCACCAATTGCTTGCCATTTTCCATTAATACGCTCCCAAAGATCGGCATACTGTCCATTCACCCATAAACCACCAAATATATTTATTTTTTGAATTGTGTGATTATAGACCATTCCAAAAGAAGCACGTTTAGGTGGCGATATTTCATCAGACTTCTTCCAAGTGTCATTCCAAATCCAAGTATCACCTATAACATCTTTACCATTCCATCCACCATAGGCAATAATTTGTTTCTCTTTATCAACATATACCATTTGATGATGATCTGCTTTGTATTCACCTTTATCTTCAAGTTGTTTCCATTGGCTACCATTCCATTCCCAAGTATCACTATTAGTAATGCGATCGTTGCCACGACCACCATGCAAAATGATTGTATGTCGTTCTTTATGGAATGTTACAGCACAAAACCCTCTTGCAGATGGGCCTTCAACATGCATCTCTTTCCATTTATGACCTTTCCATATCCAAGTATCGTTGAGATAGCTACCGCGTTCGCGTGAGCCACCAAAAAGAACCAATTGATCTCGCAAATGATCATAAACCAAAACGTGTCCCCATCGTGTCCCTGGATGATTTCTTTCTGTATTTTCTTGATAAGCAGATAGAGTAATCGGAATATGAATTAAGACTAATAGAACAAGACCTTTAATTAGTGACATAGACATTGTTTAATATCATGAATAAAGTAAATGTAAAAAATAATATGAAGTTTGAGCCTAGTATACAGAATACTTTAACATTATTAATTCACCGTTTTATTGTTAATAACTGCTCTAATATTATCACATAAATTATTGATTGTTGGATGTTAAAATTATAAATTAGTTGCTCTTACTAAAAACACGTACAAACATGGAACAGATTAATTGGTTATCTGTAATTATTGCAGCATTCATCCCAACTATTGTAGGAATGATTTATTATCACCCAAAACTTTTTGGAACCGCTTGGATGAAATCTCTTGGCCTTTCTAAAGATGACTGCAAAAAGCAAAACAAAGCAGTAATGTTTACAGTGTCTTTAATCATGTCCTTTATTTTAGCATTTTCTCTACTTAATTTTAACAATAGTCCTGGACAAGAAGGTACGTTTGATAGCTTTGGTCATGGTGCATTTCATGGTGTGATTTTAAGTGTATTTATAGCCATGCCAGTATTGGTAATCAATGGAATGTTTGAATTAAGAAATTTTAAAAACCTTGCCATTAATTTGTTGTATTGGATACTTACATTAACTTTAATGGGCGGCGTTGTTGATGCTATGAACCATTGGCCGAATGAGGTGTTCTAATGATTATTTATTACTAAACCCTTAAAATTTAAATTTCACTTTCTTGTGTTGTATAGGATTAAGTCTCAATCGGTAAAATCGTTTTAAATTAAAGCTATAGTTCCATTGTAAAATATTTTTGATAGATGAAAAAAGTAATTATTTTTTGTGTTCCCGTTATGTTGTTTACTTCCGTTGTATGGAGTCAAAGTACGGAATATCAAAAAATGAAAACCGAAAAAATAGAGAACGGCTCTGTTTTTACTAAAATAATTAATAGAGAGTTGCCTGCGACCATAGTCTATGAGGATGATGATATTATTGCTTTTGTTCCTTTGAGATCGCAAGCTCCTGTCCACTTACTAATTATTCCAAAAAAGGAGATTTACACCATTAACGATGCTACAGAAGAAGATGCTTTGTTGTTAGGGAAATTGTTTTTGGTAGCCAAAAAATTGGCCAAAGAGCAAGGGATTTCAGAATCTGGATATCGTCTCTCTATCAATATTAATGAGGATGCAGGCCAATCGGTTTTTCATTTGCACATGCATTTATTAGGTGGCGAAAAATTAGCGCCAATGTTGCCGCGAAAAGAATAAGTATCTGTTAGCCGTCAGATTTTTAGTACTTAAAAACCCTTAAAAATCATCATTTTTATTTGGTCCCATTCCTCCTGTAAAATCCCATAACAACAGGTGCTACGTTTAAAGCCATCAAGCATCAAGGTGTCTTTTCGTAAAATACCTTCGAGTGTGCCTCCAATTTTTTCAACGGCCTTGCGAGAGCGTATATTACGTTCATCTATACGAAACTCAACCTTATCAAACTCCAAAGTTTCAAATGCGTATTGAAGCATTAAGAATTTTATGTTTTTATTTAAACCCGTGCCTTGAAACTGTTTGCCAATCCAGGTCCAGCCAATATGAAAAACTTTATTGTTCCAGCTTATAAGTCCAAAACGCGTGCAACCGGCATAAGTGTTTGTACGTTTGTCATAAATAATAAAGGGAATGGTAGTTTTGTGGTAGTAACCATCAACTGCCGTTTGTACATAATCTTTTAAATCTTCGGGTGTATTAATTTTACTTGGCGAATATTGTATTAGGTTTTCTTGTTGTGTAATGGGTATAAGATGTTCGTAATTGCTCAAGTCTAATAGTGAGAGTTTTACAATGTCATTTTCTAAAACAGGTAGTTTCATTTAAACTAATTCATTAATCAATTCAACATTAACAATATGCTTTCCAATAAAAGGAATAATTGCTACATCGTTTCCAAACAAGCCGTTAACATGCTGTGTTTCGGATGCAACACGAGCTTCATTTAGGTATTCATCTTCAGTTCCATAAATTAAACTTACTTTGGTCTTTTCTTTTAAAAACTTAAAATCTTCAGCAATCAATTCTTTTGGAATCCCACCAGACATCAATACTAATTGTGAACACGCTAATTGTCGTTTTGCTATATATCTCATAGCAACGCTAACACCTTGTGAATAACCAACCACAATCAAATTTTTATTATTGGGAAGTTGTTCAGCTTCAAAAACAGCATCAAAATAACGCATTACATTTTCGGTTTCTTTCGCTGTATTTTCCTTGGTTAACCAACTCGCTCCAACATGCTTGAACTTTGGCGGGATATAGTATTTACTGCTTGCTTGTGGAGCGATAATATAGTTCTCATCAGCATTTAAGGCGTTAAAGTATTTTATAAAGTATCGGCTTAAATAGCCCATACCGTGACAAACAAACCAAATATGTTTGGTGCGTTCGGTTAAGTTGTTAAGCGTAGAATAGGAATTAATAATTTGATGTGATATTTCTTTTTCAGTCGAATTCATTTTTAGTATTGGTTTCTGTACTTTTACAAATCTAAATTAAAGGTTACAGTTGACCATTAAAAATAAATAATAATTTGCAGATGAAATTATCTAAAGAAGCGATGATAGTGCGCGCTAATGACTATTGTAAAAACTCCTTGATAGAAACACTTAACATAGAGTTTATCGATTTTGGCGATGATTATGTAATGGCCAGAATGCCTGTAAATTCAAGAGTACATCAGCCCGATGGCGTATTGCATGGTGGTGCAAGTGTTGCATTGGCAGAAACCACCGGAAGTTATGCTGCGCAAATATTCATGGATTTAGATAAGGTCTTTGTCCGTGGTATTGAGATTTCGGCAAATCATATTAAAGGCGTTCGCGATGGTTTTGTATATGCTAAAGCAACCTTTATTCATAAGGGTAGAACCACACAGTTATTGGATATTAGGATTACCGATGATAATGATAACCTTATTTCACTTTGTAAACTAACAACAATCTCACTTCCTAAACCTAAATAGGAGTATGACTTCGGAAGATTTTTTTGATAACATTCAGCAACACTACAACCGGCAATTACCATTTGTAGCTTATAGAAAACCTAATGAAGCAGAAGTAAAAGCATTACTTCAAAAGGATGATTCTCTAAATTACGTAAAATATTTTACAGAAAACGGCTTTGTATTTGCGCCTTTTGATGATAGAGAACATGCTGTTTTAATTCCTATTGAAAACTCTGAAGGTGTAAAGACGGATTCTGTCATTCCTGCGAATCCCAATAGTTATCGGGAAGGAATCCCATCAATTGAATCTGAATTATTATCAGATTCTAAAGAACACCATATTAGTTTAGTTCAAAGCGGAATTGATGCGATCACATCTGGATATTTTCAGAAAGTCGTAGTATCCAGAAAGGAAACCGTTAACTATTCCGAAGCAAATTCACTACAACTATTTAAACGATTATTGAATGCCTATACATCGGCATTTGTGTACTGCTGGTATCATCCAAAAACAGGACTATGGTTAGGAGCAACACCAGAAACATTTTTAAAGATTGATGGAAAACGGTTGTCTACTATGGCACTCGCTGGAACACAAGTTTATAAGGGAACGCTTGATGTTCATTGGGAAGATAAAGAAAAAGCAGAACAACAATTTGTAACGGATTACCTAGAACATAGTTTAAAAGCTTTGACAGAACGTATTTATCTTTCGGAAACAAAAACGGTTAAGGCAGGAAACTTACTGCATTTACAAACTAATATTTCTGGGTTTTTAAAAGAAGATCAAGGCATTGATAGAATAATTTCTGTGCTTCACCCAACACCAGCAGTTTGCGGTTTGCCAAAGAATACCACGAAACAATTTATTTTGGAAAACGAAAACTACAAGCGTGAATTTTACACGGGGTTTTTGGGTGAACTTAATTTAAAAACAACCATGTCGCCACGTTCCAGCAGACGTAATATTGAAGATAGAGCATATACAATGACAAGAAACACAACACAACTCTTTGTGAATTTGCGTTGTATGCAACTCCAGGAATCAAAAGCTATAATTTATGTTGGCGGTGGCATTACTAAAGACTCCGTTCCAGAAAATGAATGGCAAGAGACAGTTAATAAATCGTTGGTGATGAAAAACATCTTGTAATCATTTTATTTCGCAAGCCTATTTCTTACTTTTACCATTAGATTTATAGCGTACATGACATACCCAAAAATTCCACTAGCGCAGACTGTTATTCAGTTGTGTAAAACTAAAAATATAAAGCATATTGTTATTTCGCCCGGTAGCCGAAATGCGCCTTTAACTATTGGGTTTACACATGATGATTACTTTAAATGCTATAGTATTGTCGATGAGCGCTGTGCGGCGTTTTTTGCATTAGGAATTGCACAACAAACACAAAACCCAGTGGCTTTGGTATGTACTTCTGGGAGTGCTTTACTTAATTATTATCCTGCGATTGCCGAAGCGTTTTATAGTGACATTTCGCTGGTGGTTTTATCGGCCGATAGGCCAATGGAATTTGTTGGGATAGGTGATGGGCAAACCATAAATCAGGAGGATGTTTTTGTAAAGCATATTTTGTATTCTGCGAGTTTGAATCGGGAAACACAAGAGCAGAATGAAATGGACATTAATTTAGCCTTGAATTTGTCAATTAAGAACCATGGTCCTGTGCATGTTAATATTCCGTTTGATGAGCCTTTGTATGATTTGGTTAAAGATATATCTGTAAATCCGAAAGAAATTCCAATAGAAGCGGAGCTGCCTACAATAGAGAACCTAGAGGAACTTGCTGCAGTTTGGAAAGCTTCAAAGAAAAAAATGGTTCTTGTAGGTGTAAATCAGCCAAATCAAATAGAACAGCAATGGCTGGATATTTTGGCAATGGACGATAGTGTTATTGTATTTACAGAAACGACATCAAATTTACAACACGATGCGTTTTTTCAAAGTATCGATAAGCTTATTGCGCCTTTAGATGCTGCCGATTTTAAAATGCTTCAACCAGATGTATTACTTACGTTTGGAGGCATGATTGTGTCTAAAAAAGTAAAAGCGTTTTTACGCCAATATAAACCAGTACAACATTGGCATATAGATAATAAAAAAGCAAATAACACCTTCTTTAGTTTAAGTCATCATATTAAAGCGAGTCCTGATTATTTTTTGTCTGAATTATTATCACATTCAAAGAAAACTAGAAGTGACTATAACTCTTATTGGAATACTGTAAAAGATTACCGAAAACAAAAACATAACGACTATTTAGTTCAAATTGAATTCAGCGATTTAAAAGTTTTTGATACTGTTTTAAAATCGTTACCAGACCATAGTGTTTTACAACTTGGTAATAGTTCTACTATAAGGTATGCGCAACTTTTCGACTTGAGTAACACGTTGGAAGTCTTTTGCAATCGTGGTACGAGCGGTATTGATGGAAGTACGTCTACAGCCATTGGTAGTGCCGTTGCAAGGGATAAACAAACCACTTTGGTTACTGGTGATTTAAGCTTTTTATACGATAGCAATGCCTTGTGGAATAATTATATTCCAACCAATTTTAGAATAATCGTTATTAATAATGGAGGCGGTGGCATCTTCAGAATTTTGCCAGGGCATAAAAACACCCATAATTTTGATACGTATTTTGAAACCGTTCATGACTTAACAGCCGAACATTTATGCAAGATGCATGGATTTAAATATGAAATGGCTACTAATGAAACTGAATTGAATGTAACTTTGGAATCATTTTATGACGAGGAAGAAACACCTAAACTGTTAGAAATATTTACACCTGCAAAACAGAATGATGATATTTTGTTGAATTATTTTAAATTTATTAAGTAAAAACAGTAACTCGATTAAAACAGACCTCCTATGAACAAGCGCGAAGAGCTTATAATAAAATATGCAGCCGATTTAAAAGAAAAATTCGGTATTGATCCAGATATGGATTTACTGACCAAAGTTGCCATTGGTTGTGGGCCATCTATTTATAATGCCGATTCTTCCTCGGTGTCTAGCAGTGATGAGAGCGAATTATTAACGGTTAAGCATAAGTTTCTAATAGGTAAGCTAGGTCTGGATGATAGTCCAGAGTTAGATAAAGCATTAGCTTCGGTCATGGAGCAATATGGCAAAACAAACCGAAAAAAGTATCGTGTAGTTGTCTATTATTTATTAACCAAGCATTTCAATAAAGAATATGTTTATCTATAGGCTATAAAAATTCAAAATTCGCTAAACGGTTGCTCGACGAACTTTGTAATAGAACACTGATGACGCTTATCTTTTATGATGTAGCACAGATTTTTTTGATAAAATCGGTTTAATCTGCATCTACTGTGTTCCATTTTTATTTTAAAGAAAATTTGCAACCCTGCCGTAATTCACATAAAAAAACTCGTTTACTATCATTACCTTTGCAGCATGATACAAATTGGTGAATATAATACGCTCACGATACTTCGGGAAAAGGAACAAGGTTTATATTTAAGTGATGAAGAAGACAATGAAATATTGCTTCCTAACAGATATGTTCCTGAAGAATATAAAATTTGGGATAAAATTGAAGTCTTTGTCTATTTAGATAACGACGAACGCTTTGTTGCTGTTACGGACAAACCCTATATTAAACGCGGTGATTTTGCCGTTTTGCGCTGTAATCAAGTCACGGAGCATGGTGCTTTTCTAGATTGGGGCATGGTAAAAGAACTGTTTTGCCCATTTAATGAGCAAGCCTTTAAAATGAAAAAAGGCGGTTGGTATTTAGTGTATTGCTATATTGATGAAAAAACCGACAGGCTGGTAGCGTCAAGTAAAACAAACAAGTTCTTAAGCAATCAAGAATTAACTGTAAGTGAGTTTGATGAAGTCGATTTAATTGTGTCGCACCCTTCAGATTTAGGGATGAATGTTATTGTTAATAAAGTGCATTTAGGATTAATCTATAAAGACAACATTTTCACAGATTTAAGTGTTGGAGACAAATTAAAAGGCGTTGTGAAAAAAATACGTCAGGGAAATAAATTAGATATAACCCTTGGTCAAATCGGGTATAGGAATATTGAGCCTAACGCCGAAAAAATCATGCATGAACTTCATGATAATAGCGGTTTCTTGAACCTTACCGATAAATCTTCGCCTGAAGTTATAAAGGACGCCTTGCAAATGAGTAAAAAGAATTTTAAGAAAGCCGTAGGCTCACTTTATAAGCAACACTTAATTACTATAAAAGAAGACGGGATCTATTTAGTTTAAATTAAGTTTTGTTTGCATGGCAAGTGGTAAAGCATCTTTATGAACCATTATCGAAATAGTTTTTAAACGCGTATAAGACGCACTCATATAAACATAACCACCATTAGCCACACGTTCAGAATTACTTCCCCAAGAATTTTTAACCTTGTAGTATGTCGTTCCGTTTTGATCTTTTACCACGCCAGTGATATGCATTAAATGGTCATCGGTTGTATTGTAATTCTCGAATTCTTGCTGTCTGTATTCTGGTGTAATGTCTTTTTCTTTTTGAATACCTGTTAAGGCTTCTTTAGCTTTACTGTTATCTTCAGGTACAACGGCAACACCATATTTTGACGAAAACGTTTTTTCACTTACATCGCAATCTAGCTCAATGGTGTAGCCATTTTCAAGGGCATGATTCATAATGCCTATCATGTCGTATAAAGGGACATTGTAAAAATTTCCATTCGCAAAATTATCAGGAATATTCAGTATGAAATCGGAATAAAAGGGTTTATGGGTAAACGAAGTAATCGTGACATAATCGTCCGGATTAATTTTAGTCATATCTAAAAACGATAGCGGTGTATATTGAATCCCTTCATAATTAAAGCTCGTAATATTTTTACCAAGATGACCATCTAAAATAGTTTCAACATCTTGGTTCCAGTCCGAAGCGTATGTTTTGGGGCTTTTCATATAAGCATCAAGCACTTGCTTTAAAGTATCCACCATTTTGGAATGATCGTGGCGTTCTACGCCTTCATCCAATCCGGAATATGCACTATTTGGCACTAAACCATTATCGGCAACACTGTTTATAACATCATGTGCTAAACCACCTTCACCAAACTGTGTTTTTCCCTGTCTCATCACATAATTCCATGCTTTCTTCGGATAGGTTTGTCTAACCATGTACATTTCAGATAAATCAATCTGCTTATCAGAGAGTCTCATGATTTCACTTTCTAAAAATGAAGAAGTCGAAAAACTCCAGCAAGTTCCCGTTCTACCTTGGCTAATAACATCGGTAGCATCTAAATCAATAATAGTTTTGAATTCATAGGCTTGAGAAAAGCACAGCATTGAAACAAAAAACAAAGTAATCAACAGGATAGTATTTTTCATAGTAGATTAAGCGTTTAAATGAAATAAAAATTTAATTTTGATAAAAATATAAAAAATGGAGCAAGCAAATTGGAAAATTGCTAAAGAATATGAAGACATCACTTATAAAAAATGTGATGGTGTTGCCAGAATTGCTTTTAACAGACCAGATGTTAGAAATGCTTTCCGACCAAAAACTACCAAAGAATTATATGATGCGTTTTACGATGCGCAGGAAGATACCAGTATTGGCACTGTTTTATTAAGTGCTGAAGGACCATCGTCTAAAGATGGTGTGTATTCATTTTGTAGCGGTGGCGACCAAAAAGCCAGAGGACATCAAGGCTATGTTGGAGACGATGGCTATCATCGTTTAAATATTCTTGAAGTCCAGCGTTTAATAAGGTTTATGCCAAAAGCAGTGATTGCTGTGGTTCCTGGTTGGGCAGTCGGTGGCGGTCATAGTTTACATGTGGTTTGCGATTTAACATTAGCCAGTAAGGAGCATGCTATTTTTAAACAAACCGATGCCGATGTTACCAGCTTTGATGGTGGTTATGGCTCGGCATATCTGGCTAAAATGGTTGGGCAAAAAAGAGCTCGTGAGATTTTTTTCCTTGGAAGAAATTATTCAGCACAAGAAGCTTACGAGATGGGTATGGTGAATGCTGTTATACCTCATGATGAATTAGAAAGTACTGCCTTTACTTGGGCCCAGGAAATAATGGAAAAATCACCAACGTCAATCAAGATGCTTAAATTCGCTATGAATTTAACCGATGATGGTATGGTAGGTCAACAAGTTTTTGCGGGCGAAGCTACGCGATTAGCCTATATGACCGACGAGGCCAAAGAAGGACGTAATGCTTTTTTGGAAAAACGGAAGCCTAACTTCGATAAAAAATGGATTCCTTAATTTTAGGTAGTTTGATACACCCAAATGAAATATAAATCAATAAGAAATTAAATGAGTAGAATTAACCTATGGGTTTCTGCAATGCGATTAAGAACGTTACCCTTATCTGTTGCAGGAATCATAGTAGCATCATGTTTAGCCGAATACAATGGTTTTTTCGACCTGAAAGTTTTTATTCTAGCCATTTTAACAACCTTAAGTTTACAAATACTTTCTAATCTTGCTAACGATTATGGCGATGGTGTAAAAGGCACAGACAATGACGATAGAATTGGTCCGACACGAGCCATTCAAAGCGGAAGCATAACACCCAATGAAATGTATAATGCATTAAAAATAAATGTTTTAATTTCTATTGGATTAGCATTCTTCCTTATTCTTGCTTCCTTTGGTGTCAATCATTTTTTATATTCTTTATTATTCTTTTTTCTTGGCATTGTATGCATTATAGCGGCAATTAAATATACAGTAGGGCAGGAAGCTTACGGATACAGAGGTTTGGGAGATGTCTTTGTATTTATATTTTTTGGTTTAGTGGGCGTTATTGGATGCTATATTTTATATGCTAGACAAATAGATCATGTTACCATTTTGCCAGCCTGTACCATTGGTCTTTTAAGTGCTGCGGTATTAAATTTGAATAATATTCGTGATATTGATTCAGATAAAACAGCAAATAAAATTACCATACCGGTTAAACTTGGTAGAGAAAAGGCTAAAAAATATCATTACTTTTTAGTAGGATTGGCAATGGTTCTATCGGCTCTGTTTGGAATATTGTACTATACATCACCTTTTAATTTTATTTTTGTTGTGGTTTATATTCCGTTAATAAAACATCTTAAAATGGTGTATAAAAATGAAGACCCTAAACGCCTTGATCCAGAGTTGAAGAAACTGGCACTTTCAACCTTGGTTTTAGCAATATTACTTGGCGCAGGACAGTTGTTGTAAATTCCTCAATTTTTTGTAATTTCATAGTTTAATACGTTTTTAATGAAGATAACATTCTATGGTCATGCAAGTTTAGGGATTCAAGTAGGCGACATTCATATTCTTATCGATCCTTTTATTTCTGGAAACCCTAAAGCCACACATATTAATATTGAAAGCCTAAAAGCCGATTACATTCTTGTAACACACGCGCATCAAGATCATATTTTGGATGTTGAATTTATTGCGAAACAAAACAACGCCGTAATTATTTCAAATTATGAAATTGTATCTTATTTTGAAAAACTTGGTATTGAAGGCCACCCAATGAATCATGGCGGACAATGGGATTTTGAATTTGGGAATGTTAAATATGTAAATGCGATTCATACCTCTTCGTTTCCAGATGGTAGTTATGGCGGACAACCAGGCGGATTCGTCATAGTAGGCGAACATAAAAATATTTATATCGCAGGCGATACAGCCTTGACTATGGATATGAAGTTAATCCCAATGCAGACCAAGCTAGATTTAGCTATTTTACCCATTGGTGATAATTTTACCATGGGCATTGACGAAGCGATTATTGCAAGTGATTTTGTTGAATGCGATAAAGTGCTGGGCTATCATTTTGATACCTTTGGTTATATTGAAATTGATCATGAAATTGCCAAACGAAAGTTTTTTGATAAGGAAAAAGACTTGATGCTTTTAGAGATAGGCGAGAGTTTGGAATTGTAACAGAATAAAGATTTTTATGTTCGCCTCTATTCAATGCTCTTCAAACCATTCTTTGCGCAACTCATTAGATATTTTCCCAGTACCATCATGTTTCCAGCCAGGAGGTTTAATAAGATATTTCAATCGGCTTAATATTGATTTTTTTCCGGACAA
>CAXMOQ010000074.1:0-12501 GCA_964195015.1 uncultured Flavobacteriaceae bacterium
GCACTCATCATCATGCCTCTCTTAAATATCATATTTCTCTTAAATAAAGATAATGGGTTGCGAGTTAATACAACAAATAGTGCTGCTAGCAATATAGGAATAGGTACCGATAAGGCAACGCTAACTTTAGAGGATGGTTCCGGTATCATACTAGAAAAAGGTACAACCTTCCAAACACCACATATAAGATGTAATGACACAGCCATTGTTTATAGAGCTGGAGTAAGTCAATCCACACCAAGTGCCCATAACTATCTAAGCATCCCAAGTGGCGATTCATTGTATGTTAAACTATCCGATGGTACCGCCTTCTGGCTTAATTCCGTATCCAAAATACCCAGTAGCATTCTCCAATGGGACATCCCGCCAGCTGGAGCTTCTCGAAGGACCCTCAAGTGATATACAACCATCTCCCAAAAACCCTTATAAATACCACCAATAAAATACGCAGAAATTAATTCTAATGGAGCTAGCTCCATTAGAATTAAAAAGGATAAATTTGATAATATTAGAAATTTAAGCAGTTCTAATTAGGCGAAGCTTACACAACAGGCACAATGTGTATAACTCATTGTTTAGTTGTTTAATGACTGTACAAGGATTTTTTGGAAAAAATTTTAACACTTCTCTCTTTTTGATATTTTAGTTCTAATTCAACAAAACCATAAATGCGATAAGCGTGACATCTTAAAACTTAATTGGTATTAATAATATTTTTAAGTTTTAATTTTAAATCTTTACCAGTATCATACACCATTTGTTCGTTACTTGGAAACGGTACTCTTCTATTATTTAATATTTCTCTGTCTTCGGCATTTAAAGCACGTTTATCACCACGTATTCTGGCATACAGGTTTTCGAAAACAAACGCACTTTCTATAGGGAAGGACTCCATGAGTTGGTTCGACTTTAAATCGATATAAACTACGCTGCCAACCACTTGAGTCGATTTTGTTTGCACAGACTCAAAGAACCTGCATTTTACATTAATGATCTTATCAATCTTGATATCGTTTCCCAAACTGTCTTTGGCAACATTACCATCACTATCCAGTTCATATTCCCAACCATCAACAATGTCTCTTTCTCTTAAGAGTTGTCGTTCGTTTATACGTTCTGGCGACACATTAATACGCTTTAATTGCAATTGGATAGCGTAGTCATAATTAATATTTGTGTCTTTACCAGCGTGATATACTGTCCAAAATTTATTTAGATTGTAGGTATCGAAATTCAAGAGATCGTCTTCCAAACGTCTCGGAATAATTTGGTTGGTCTGATTCTCGATAGATACCGCAACATAATCGGTGCCTTTTTCATGGGCTTCGGTCATAAGTTGTCTTACATCTTCAAAATTCGGATTAATAAGTTCTATATAACTAAAGATATCATAAGCTTCTCTGGCATTATATTTATTATCAGAATCTAGCAGATCCAATCCTTTGTCGGCCATATAATCTGAAACTTTATAGCGGTAATCTACAATGCTATTAGAATAGTCATTAAATTCAAGCTTAATAAAACGCCCATTAATTTGCAACGGCATAACAGGTTTAATAGCTTCTTGGCGCGCGTCTAAATTTACGTAGGTTTCATAAATATTTTTGTAAAGTTCTGGATTGCCATCTTTTTTAAGGCGTTCGATGGTTTCCAGATCGCGAGCCACTGCTTTTTTATAAGCATCTTTTAACATCACGATATAATCTTGTTTCCGTTTTTTGTTTTTATTTGTTTTAAGTTTATTTAGAGCATTCGTAATCGCTTTGTCGTAATTACCAGCATACAGTGCCTTTTCAACTTGTTTTCTTCCGCCACAAGACAGTAATACTGAAAGTAGGATTGTAAGGAGTAGTAGTCTTTTCATAAAGCCCATTTTATAGGTTATGTTCAGGATATTTTCAATTATGATGCCAAAAGATAAAAAACAACCCTTAAACAAAGGAGCGTAAGGGTTAAAAAAATGATTATTAGATATATGCTATTTAGTTTTCTTCGGATTAAATACAGGAAGTAATTGTGTTTTTACTTCGCCAAAACCAATACGTGTTCCGTTTTCTTTACAGTAGCCACTCATAATAACGGTGTCGTAGTCATTGATGAATTTGCGTTCGGAACCATCATTCATTTTAATTGGTTTTTCACCACGCCAGGATAACTCCAGCATCGAGCCGTAAGAATCTTCGGTTGGACCAGAAATGGTACCGCTTCCCATCATGTCGCCCGAATTTACAGGACAACCATTTACAGTATGATGCGCTAATTGTTGCGCCATATTCCAATACATATATTTAAAATTCGATTTACTTACTACAGTTTCTTTTGCACCTTTAGGTTGTATGGCAACCTCTAATCTAATATCGAAACTCTTTTTCCCTGTGTATTGTAAATATTCTAATTGAGGCTTAATAGGTTTAGGACCTTCAACTCTAAAAGGTTCTAAAGCATCGAGTGTGACAATCCAAGGTGAAATAGAAGAAGCAAAATTTTTAGATAGAAAAGGGCCTAGTGGTACATATTCCCATTTTTGAATATCACGTGCACTCCAATCGTTAAATAGGACTAATCCGAAAATATATTCTTCAGCTTCTTCAATAGGAATATGCTCTCCCAAATCGTTAGCATCGGTTGTGATAAACGCCATTTCCAATTCGAAATCTATAAGTTTACTTGGACCAAAAACAGGTTCTGATGCACCAGCAGGAAGCGTTTGCCCTTGTGGTCTGTGTACCGGAATTCCAGACGGAATAATGGAAGAACTACGACCGTGATAACCCACCGGAATATGCAACCAGTTTGGCAGCAAGGCATTGTCTGGATCTCTAAACATAGTACCAACGTTGGTGGCATGCTCTATGCTTGAGTAAAAATCGGTATAATCACCAATCTGTACGGGCAACTGCATTTCAATTTCGTCTAAACGAAATAATACAATTTCCTTATTCTTTTTATTGTTTTTAAGTGTGCTGTTTTCGGCATCAAAAATTTCAGCGATTCTATTCCGTACCAAACGCCATGTTTTTCTTCCGTCGGCAATAAAATCGTTTAAAGTATCTTGAAGAAAAATATCATCTGTTAAAGGAATGCCATCAAAATACCCTAATTGATGTAAAGCGCCTAGATCGATAGCTGTATCACCAATACGCGTACCAATGGTAATAATGTCATCTCTTGTAAGAAACACACCAAAAGGAATATTTTGAATTGGAAAATCTGAATTTTTATCGACGTGCAACCACGATTTTCTATTAGGATTGTTAGCAGCTAATGGCATAAAAAAGGTTATTTGATATTGATAAATTCTCATCAAACCTACACATTTTTTTTATTTTAATTGAATAAAACGCTTAAAATGTAGGTTCAATTTAATAGTTAATAAAACGGTCTAAAATTTAGAAGTAAATATATGTTTTTTAGAGAATTAAACTAATCTATTTGTTATTTTTGCCGAACATCTAATAATAATTATGCCTTATGCAACGAGACGAACAAATTTTTGAACTTATTCAAGCTGAAAAAGAACGCCAATTACATGGTATAGAATTAATAGCATCAGAGAATTTTGTAAGCGACCAGGTTATGGAAGCTGCAGGTTCGGTATTGACTAATAAATATGCCGAAGGCTTGCCAGGCAAACGCTATTACGGAGGTTGCGAAGTGGTTGATGAAGTTGAGCAAATAGCAATTGATAGAGCAAAATCTTTATTTGGTGCTGTTTGGGCAAATGTACAACCACATTCTGGAAGTCAGGCCAATACAGCTGTTTTTGCCGCGTGTTTAAAGCCAGGCGATAAGATTTTAGGTTTCGATTTGTCTCATGGCGGACACTTAACGCATGGCTCCCCTGTGAACTTTTCTGGGAAACTTTATAATCCTGTATTTTATGGTGTAGATAAAGAGAATGGACTTATTAATTACGATAAGATGGAAGCCATTGCAAAAGCAGAGCAGCCAAAGCTGATTATTGCTGGAGCATCGGCGTATTCTCGAGATATGGATTTTAAACGTTTTAGAAAAATAGCCGATAGTGTTGGCGCTATACTCATTGCTGATATTTCGCATCCTGCTGGATTAATTGCAAAGGGTATTTTAAACGATCCATTACCACATTGTCATATTGTAACCACAACTACTCATAAAACATTACGTGGCCCAAGAGGAGGACTGATTATGATGGGTCAGGATTTTGATAACCCGTTTGGACTTACGCTTAAAAACGGAAAACTTCGTAAAATGTCATCGTTATTAGATTCTGCGGTTTTTCCGGGAAATCAAGGTGGTCCATTAGAGCATATTATTGCCGCTAAAGCGATAGCCTTTGGGGAAGCACTTACCGATGAATTTTTGCATTACACCTTGCAGGTCAAGAAAAATGCTGAAGCCATGGCTAAAGCATTGGTTGCAAAAGACTATCATATCATTTCGAGAGGTACAGATAATCACATGATGTTAATCGATCTACGAAACAAAAACATCACAGGAAAAGATGCCGAACAAGCATTAGTAAAAGCCGATATTACAGTAAATAAAAATATGGTGCCTTTTGATGATAAATCGCCTTTTGTAACTTCTGGGATTAGAATAGGAACACCTGCGATTACTACAAGAGGATTAAAAGAAGATGATATGAGTGGTATTGTAGATTTAATCGATGAGGTTATCAATAATTATGAAGACGATGCTGTTCTTGAAACCATTAGAGAAAAAGTTAATAGTATGATGGAGGGGAGACCTTTATTTAGCCAAAAAGGAGTATTAGCTTAAGCATAAAGCGCTTGCTTTATATATTAAAAGACCTCACAAATTTTTAAATCTGTGAGGTCTTTTTTTATCAATGGATTTAAAAGGAATTATTCTTCAAAAATAATGTGCTGGTAAGCACCTAAATCTGGAGCAGTAGTTCTGTTTACATTTAGAATATCTATCGGCACTTGTGTAGCAAACATACCAAGTCCTTGACCAATAGCTGCCGATTCCTGACCTATAATTAAGTCATTAATTGCAGTGTCTCTAAAATCAGGATCCGAATTAAAAATATTGCCTTCGTAATGATTGGTGTCATTAAAATCATAGTTTGGCCCCGTAAAGTTATTATTGCTATTATCGAACCGAATTAAGCAATTGGTGAACTTAAAATTAAAAGCCACAGCGACATCTTCAATCTCATCTAATAAAATTTCTGGGTTATCATTGCCGTAAATAATACAGTTGTTAAAATTGGCTTCGGTTAAATCGGATAGAAAAGCTGTACCTTCATCGTCAAGCACAAAATTGTTTAGTAGTACCGATGTGAATTGTCTAAAACTGTTATCCCAATAATTGGCAATAGTTGAATGTGTGACATTGTATTTTCCGCCATAAATACCAGCAAAAGAGGATTGCCCAGAATTGTTTATCACGATGTTTTCGGCATGAATTGAAGTTCCTCTTCCCAGAATTCCAAAGTTGCTTGAATTATAAACTTGTGAGTTAGTTATGGTAAGTTTATCGGTTACTGCATTCGCATTACCATCACTTAAAATACCGATCGTTGCATTTTTAATGGTTGCGTAGTTAATGGAATTATTCTTGCTACCGTCAAACAACCAAATGGTGCCCCATTGCCCAGGAATATCTGAAAAGTCTGGCTCTAATCGGTCGCTTTCAAAAATCACTTCGTTTTCTAATACGTCTTGATCTGTACTAAAGCTACCATTCACTTGAAGTGAAGCATCCTCGGCCACCAATAATCCTGAATTGGCGTGAAAATGTACGCGTGCACCTGCATCAACAGTTAAAGTTTCTCCATTAGGTACAGCCGCATAGCCATAAACAACATAGGGCTTTTCGTTTGTAAAAGAAAGTTCACTTGGTAATAAATAGCGTCCTTGAATTTCGGTATCGATTATTTCGCCACCTACATTTAGTGTTAAGGTTTCTATAACTTTTGTGGTGTTATCTCTATCTGGGTAAATAAAAACGGCATCTTGAACCAAAGTTACAAGCTCCACAGTTTGTAAGTTAGTTCCAGAATCAAATTCAAGTTTATCGGTGTATAAATAATTCCCATTAGGGTTGTTGAAATTATTATAATCAATAGTCGTTTCGATGAAAATAAAAATGCTGTCTTTTGCTAGGATTTCAACATTTTCAAAGACCCTTCCTGGTATCCCATCAACATTAAGTCTGTAATTTGAAGCACCTCCTAATGCTAATTTTAAAGTCGGAATATTAACATCATTATTACTCCTGTTATAGACTTTTAAATTGTAAGTGCTCGAACCAATATTAGTAAATACGGTATCTAAATAAACCGTGTCTTTCGAAAATTGAAGTTCTCCTGCGCTTGGGGAAAAATCAAAATCGTTTCGGCAAGAGCTCCAAAATATTAATAGGCTTAAAGTAAAAAGAAAGTATAGGTTACGCTTCATTTTTAAATGATGAAATAATTAAACTCCCATTATGGGCTTGGTAAAAATATAACTTTTGGTTCTATGAAATAGTATGAATCTAAATATTTTAATTAAATAAATTTGCAACTTCTGGAGTAATTCTAGCTGGGCGTTTTGTATTCCTGTTCATGAAACACCAAACTGTTTCAGATTTCACTAATAACTTATTGTTTGCATTATTATACATTTCAACAATTCGCGTTGATTTAACACCTTCCGATTTTGTAATGTATGTTTTTAGCTTAATAACATCATTTAAAAGTGCTGAAGATTTATATTCAATATAATGGTTAAGAACAACCCAGAAATAATTTTGATTGATTGCTTTTGTAGTGTTTTCGAGCCAGTGTTGCTTGGCTACCTCTTGTGCCCACTGCACATAACGTACGTTATTAACATGATCTAGATCGTCTAAATCCTCAAGGGCTACGGTTACTAATGTTTCGAAGGTTCGCAAATTTATTGTTTTTCAATAATTTCTACCTCAAAAAGCTTATCCCAATGCTTTCCCGTCACAAAAATGGTTTTGGTTTTAGGATTGTAGGCAATACCATTTAAAACATCAAGACCTTCATGTTGTTTCACCTTATTTTTTAATGGCGAAAAATCGATAACACCTTCAATAGCGCCGTTATTGGGGTTTATAATTGCGACGCCATTTTTCTGGTATCGGTTTGCATATATTTTCCCGTTAATCCATTCCATTTCGTTAATACCTATAATTTTTCCTTTATTAGTGTATGTTTGAATATATTCTTTCTCAATAAGCGTTTCGGCGTCTAAAACCCAGATCTTTTCCGTGCCATCACTTTTATAAAGTTTATTGCCATCATTACAAAGTCCCCAGCCTTCTTTGCTGTTGTTGTATTTAAAACTACTTATTTTTTCAAAAGTCTCAATATCATATACAAAACCTGTGCTTTCTCGCCAAGTGAGTTGATAAATTTTATTATTTAAAACGGTTAAGCCTTCCCCAAAATATTCATCAGCAAGATCAACATTTCTTAAAACATCTCCTGTTTTGTAATCTATTTGCCGAAGTTTAGACTTCTTGTATTTCCCTATGCTTTCATATAAATTTCCATTATAAAATTCAAGCCCTTGCGTGTAGGAAGTTATATCATGCGAATACTCGTTTATAATATTATAGGTGTAAACCTTTGGTGCCTCGCTATTTAATATGGTAATGTTTTTAGTGGCGGTCTGCTGCTCATTATTATAAAAAACAGTAGCGTTAATGGTATGTTTCCCGAGTTTCATGTTTAATAAATCTGTTTTTTCTGAAATGCTTAAACCATTTAAAGAATAGGTAACAGAATCGATCGTATGGGTTTTTGGATTTTCAATCGACAATATTAGCGTTTCATTATTTGCAATGGAGTTCTTATTAGCATTTGTGCTAATTGAAAAATCACTTTTTTTATGTCCTGAATTCGTTCCACAAGAGAAAAGTAAACCGCTTAAAAACATGATAGTGAGGTTCTTGAATGTTTTCATTTTATGTTTCAATTTTTCAGCAAGATATTTATTAAAATTCAGTTTAAAAAATCATTGTGAAAAATTTAAAAGGTTGTATCTTTGCAATCGGCAAGTCCTACACAACTAGCTCCTGTTGAATCCTCCAGGTCGGGAACGAAGCAAAGGTAAATGGTCGTAGCAGTGTGATGTAGGTAGCTTGCCTTTTTTTGTACAATAAACTTAAATCTTGAGAGCCTTGGCGAATCAAGATTTTTTAGTTTATTGTATTCCCATGAAAATGGGAATCTCATGATTTATATTGTATTTTTGAAGCTTTAATAACCTATGATTTATGTCTAAAGTTGTTTTAATAACAGGTGGTTCTTCAGGAATTGGCAAATCGGTTGGTGAATTCCTCACCGAAAAAGGGTATACGGTTTATGGTACAAGTAGAAATCCACAGTACTATCCTGAAAGTAAGTTTCCTATTTTAACTTTAGATGTTGCAAACACCCAAAGTATTAAAAAGTGTATTGTTGAGGTTATCGATTTAGAAGACAAATTGGATGTGCTAATTAATAATGCAGGTGCTGGCATTACAGGACCTGTTGAAGAAATTTTGGATGAAGAAATAAAACGCAATTTTGAAACCAATTTCTTTGGACCTATTAATGTCATTAAAGCAGTTTTACCACAAATGCGTAATCAAAATTCAGGATTGATTATTAATATAACTTCGATTGCTGGGTATATGGGATTGCCCTATCGAGGCATTTATAGTGCAAGTAAAGGTGCTTTAGAGCTAATTACCGAAGCGATTAGAATGGAAATTAAAGACTTTAATATAAGCATGACCAATGTTGCGCCTGGAGATTTTGCAACTAATATTGCCGCCGGACGTTATCATGCGCCCGTAAAAGAAGACTCGCCTTATAAAGATAAATATGGATCGGTTTTAAAAGCGATTGATGAGGATGTAAATAAAGGGAATGACCCCATTGTTGTTGCCGAAATGATTTATAAAGTTATTGAAACTAATAATCCAAAAATACACTACAAAGTAGGTGCCTTTATGCAAAAGTTCTCTATTGTTTTAAAACGTATTTTGCCAGACAGGGTTTATGAGAAATTATTAACAAACCATTATAAATTATAGAAAGCTAAAGCTTTTTGCGTGTGGTGATTATTTTTTGAACAAAAACACTGTACAAAGCATCTTAAATTTGTAATTTTGCAGCGAAATTTTCACACAACTAAATATAAATGGGATTTCCGCTTTCGCGGAAATGAAAAAACAGATTTTTCTATGAAATTTTTTATTGATACCGCAAACTTAAATCAAATAAAAGAAGCACAAGACCTTGGTGTTCTTGATGGCGTAACTACCAATCCGTCGTTAATGGCAAAGGAAGGCATCTCGGGACATGATAATATTATGAAACACTATGTTGATATTTGCAATATTGTGGATGGCGATGTAAGTGCCGAAGTGATCGCTACAGATTTTGATGGTATGATTCGCGAAGGTGAAGCTTTAGCCGAATTGCACGAGCAGATTGTAGTAAAGCTCCCGATGATTAAAGATGGTGTAAAGGCTTGTAAATATTTTTCAGAACGTGGTATTAAAATCAATATGACTTTAGTGTTCTCGCCAGGTCAGGCGCTATTAGCGGCAAAAGCTGGAGCAACTTATATGTCTCCGTTTATTGGGCGTTTGGATGATATCTCTACAGATGGCTTAAATCTTATTGCTGAGATTCGCCACATTTATGACAACTATGGCTTTGATACTCAAATTTTAGCGGCTTCTGTTCGTCATACCATGCACGTTATAGATTGTGCCAAATTAGGTGCCGATGTTATGACAGGACCTTTAAGTTCTATAGAAGGCTTATTAAAGCATCCCCTTACAGATATTGGTTTAGCAAAGTTTTTAGAAGATTATAAAAAAGGAAACTAAAATAATGCTCACAAAAAAACCGAAATACTAGCTTTCGGTTTTTTTGTACTATGTTTTAACCTTATCTGTTGATTAACCCTAAAAGCTGCTCTTCAAATTTCATATTAAAAATATCAGCATTGCTTATGGCAATTTTATTGTTTTTATCAACAACCATAACTTTGTTAACCGCATGTAATGCTAAAACATTTTTGGCGTCGTGTATATTTACAAACTGATACTCGTCCGTTACAGAAAAATTATATTCCTTTAATGTCTTTTCCCAATGTTTAGGCTCGCCAGTATTAATGTTAATGCCCACGAAATTAAATTCAGGATATTTAACTCTTAATTCACTAATTTTATTGTGGCTTTCTATATAATGACCTTTTCTGGCATAGGTCCAAAAATAGATAACAGTAAATTTGTTAAAAACCGATCTTATTTGTAATTCAGAATCATTATGATCTACAACATTAATATCTGGAAAATTATTCCCTGTCTTCAGCGTTTTTAAGGTATTCGTTAATTGAGCAAGTCGCTTTTTGTTTTTGTCGTCCGTACTCACACTTAAAAAAGATTTTACAAGCATGTCGCAACTCTCAACATTAGAAGAAGCGTTTACATACCTAATAACATTTTGATATAGTAACATATTCTTTATGTCATTGTTTGTAGTCAAACTATCTATCATGCTAATTCGGTCAAGATTATAACACAGAGAGTTTCTATCGAAATGCGTATCATCAGAATGTTCAAAATGTTTTAAAGTGGCCAAATTATTAAAATGATATCTTAAAAACGTGTAATAAGGAAAATAGTCCTTTAGCAAGTGACTATTATAATCTATTGTTTCTCTATAATTATAGAAGTCGTCCGGTAATGAATCCAGATTTCTCAACTTGCTATATCCAAAGTATATAAGCGGATAAACTTCTTTGCTTAAATAATAACTATAATCAATATTGGCTTGGGCAATTTCATTAAACATTTCAGAGCTTGTATGTTCGCTTTCGAATGCTTTAAGTTTTTTTGTTTTTGCCGTTCTAATGGAATCTATTGCAACTTCAAATTTTTCTGGTGCTAGTCGACTGAATCTAAATACTTTCTTTTCTTCAATTTCGGTTTCCAAAAACACATTCATTAAATAATTGTTCTTTTTGGCGCCTTTGCCGGTAAAAACCAAGGATTCATCAAAATCAATAGTATTTAGTCTAAACATAATACTATCATTGGGTTCTAATAACACCAATTGAAATTCGCCGCCATGGGCAAACGAATGCAGGCCAGGTTCTAAATGCTCTATTTTATATAAAAACCTGTTATTTTCGTCAAGGGTAATGGTGTCAAGGACACAATTAAAATTAGACAGCACTAAATAGTTATTGCCTGGGTTTATAATTTCGCCACCAATAAAGACATATCCGCCTTCATCATGTGCTGCATCTTTTTTGCAGGCAACGAGTGTTAAAAGCGTAAGTAGAACTAGGTAATATTGTTTCATAAATCCCTTCATATTCGTTTGGAACATATCTTATATTGTAACAAAAATATGTTTTGGACACCAATTCTGCTGTTAATACGCTGTTAATTATATTTAGTTTAACATTTTTGCCTATTATCAATCAAATAGGACATCTCAAGCCTCGTCGGTTGGAACGTTTAAAAATAGCTCATAGATGTTTCGTCTTATGGATTGATTTATCTACTTTTGCGCAAAATTAAAAAACAGTAGTAATGTTATCAGTTTCAAACCTTTCAGTGCAATTTGGCAAACGTATTCTTTTTGATGAAGTGAATACAACATTTAATAATGGAAATTGCTACGGAATCATAGGTGCCAATGGCGCAGGGAAATCGACCTTTTTAAAGATTCTTTCTGGGAAACAAGATCCAACTTCGGGGCATGTACATTTGGAATCTGGCAAACGCATGTCTGTGTTGGAGCAAAACCATAATTTGTACGATGCCCATACTGTATTAGAAACGGTTTTAATGGGTAATAAACCGCTCTTTAAAATTAAAACGGAAATTGATGCCCTTTATGCCGATTACACTGATGAGAATGCCGATAAGATAGGAGAGCTTCAGGTGCAATTTGAAGAAATGAACGGTTGGAATGCCGATAGTGATGCTGCATCCATGCTATCTAATCTTGGTATAAAAGAAGAGTTTCATTATACGTTGATGGGTGATCTTGATGGAAAACAGAAAGTGCGCGTGCTTTTAGCACAAACCTTATTTGGAAATCCTGATGTATTGATTATGGATGAGCCTACCAACGATTTGGATTATGAAACCATATCGTGGTTAGAACATTTCTTGGCGAACTATGAAAATTGTGTGATTGTGGTATCTCACGACAGACACTTTTTAGATGCTGTTTGTACCCATATTTCTGACATTGATTTTGGTAAGATAAATCATTACTCGGGGAATTATACATTTTGGTATGAGTCTTCACAATTAGCTGCAAGACAACGCGCACAACAAAACAAAAAGGCCGAAGAAAAGAAAAAAGAATTAGAAGAATTTATCAGACGTTTTTCTGCCAATGTTGCAAAATCTAAACAAGCAACCAGTAGAAAAAAGATGATTGATAAACTTAATATATCTGATATTAAACCATCAAGTCGTCGTTATCCGGCTATTATTTTTGAACGTGATAGAGAGGCT
>CAXMOQ010000075.1:0-8873 GCA_964195015.1 uncultured Flavobacteriaceae bacterium
AGCGTGAAGCACTATTTCTGGTGGTGTTGCACCCTTGTCATCACCTAATAATACGTTAGGATGTCCGCTTTCCATAATAAAAGCTTCTTTACGTGTGGTGTCTTCTGCACCAACACCATAAAAACTTTTGATGCTCGATACACAATGTCCACCGTCAATCCAGTTGTTTTTTGCTCTGAATTGAAATTTTGCCAATTCAGGATTTCCTTGAACCGCGCCAATAGTTTCTACTAATTGGTCTACGTTTACTCCGTTTTTTACATTTGCTGTTGTAATCATTTTTCTAATTTTAAATTGTTAAACATTATTGTTTGATTTGTTTAATGCATTTGGCATGCCAAACAATTTAAAATATTGAGAAACAGATAGTTAGATATTAATCTGTAAATATAACGGATTACGAAATATCGTAAACTAACGAGATATCGTAATAAAATTTATGAGATGTCGTGAGTTTAGGTAGGGCGCTCAATTCCCAAAGCTTTTATTCTTGAAGCGAGCGTAGTCGATGGAAGCTTTAGTAATTCTGCAGCGCCATGTTTACCAGAAATTTTCCATTTGGTTTGCCGTAACGCTTTTAATATGTTTTCTTTTTCAAGAGTTAGCAGTTCTTTCGAAGTGAGGATTTTTTCTTGAGTGGGATCTATATTTTGTTGCATGCTATTAGAGGGGCTTGGGATAATACCTTGCCAATTGATAATCCTGTTTTGTGATATAATGACAGCACGCTCGATTAAATTTTGTAACTCACGTACATTGCCTGGCCAATGGTAGGACGATAATAATGACTTGTCTGCATCGGTTAAACCAACAATGGGTTTGTTTAGTTTGGTTGAAAATTGTTGAATCATTTCGCTTGCGATTAAACAAATATCATTGCCTCTAACACGAAGTGGCGGAACTTCAATAGGAAATACATTTAAACGATAGAATAAATCCTCACGAAACTTGCCTTCGCTAGAATATTTCAATAAATCGCGATGTGTGGCAGCAATAATACGTACATCTACCTTAATAGTTTCTGAACTGCCTACAGGATCGAATTCGCCCTCTTGAATAATGCGTAATAATTTTGGTTGTAACTCTAATGGGAGTTCTCCAATTTCATCTAAAAAAATCGTGCCTTTATCTGCTAACAAAAAGCGTCCTTTTCGGCTTGCCGTAGCTCCTGTAAAAGCACCCTTTTCATGACCGAAGAGTTCACTTTCAATAAGATTGGTGGGAATGGCGCCACAATTTATTCTAATTAAAGGCTTATCATTTCTATTACTTTCTTTATGAATAGCTCTTGCAACTAATTCTTTTCCAGTTCCGGTTTCTCCATTTATTAAAACGGTAGCATCAGTTTTTGAAACCTGATGAATAAGATTCAGCACATTTTTCATGCTATCATCTTCTGCAATAATGCCATAGTTATTAGTAAGTTCTTGGATTTCTTCTTCTAAATATTGCGTTTTCTTTGTTAGTAAGTTTATCTTGTCTTCAGCAATTAATCGTTCTTCAATATTCCGCAGGATAAGCGTATAAAAAGTTTTGTTTTCGTTTCCATATTTGCTTATTGTGCCTTCGTTTAAGGTTTTAGTTTCATCAGATCCGATGACTTTTACAATATTTGGTAGATAATTGTTTATAGCACTTTCGTCGCCTTTTAAACCCGATTTAACTAACGATTCGATAAGGTAGGCACTTTCATCATCAAAGAAAAATAAAACGTTTCGTTGTAAGACATCATCGTTCTCTAGCAATTTATTTGCTGATGGATTAGTAAGTACAATTCTAAAGTCACTATTAAACATAATGATGGCATCCATAGCACCATTAATGAGCCCGCTCATTTTAGTGTTTGCCAATTCAATCTCAAGTTTAGAAGTTGCAAGTCGTTCTTGGATGGTGTCCAATTCGCGATGACGCTTAATCATTACAGCAAGAATACCTTGGCTAAAACCACTATCATTGGTCATTAAGTCTATAAAATGATGGCGCTCTATTTTTAAAACTTCTGTTTTTTCGGTGGTGGTAATCGAAGCAGAGCGTGTTTGGCTATCAATCAAAGCATACTCGCCAAAACATTCGCCTGCTGTTAGATAGCCATAAATGTGTTTGTTTTCATGAACCCGAACTTTACCCGAAAGAATAACATACATCGCATGCCCAACATCACCTTTTTTAAATATGAATTCGTTTTTATTATATGCTTCCGAATTCAAATCTTTACATAAATGTTCCAAAGAGTTTTGTGTAACTTCTGAAAAAAATGGAACGCGTTTAAGAAAGGTTGTGATGTGCTTAAGTTTGGTTTTTTGCATATTTCAATGTGATAAAAACAATGTATTGTATAAATATATGAATTATTAGGTATATCAATCAATCTTAAGTAATTACCAAAGGGGCTCTATTATTAATGAAATTATTTTAATTTAGTACAACTTAATACAAAACAATGTTTTAATGTCACAGAATAGGCAACTTGCTGCAATTATGTTTACAGATATTGAAGGTTATACCGCCTTGATGCAGCAAGATGAAAAAAATGCTATTCAGATTAGGAACAAACATCGTGATATTTTTAAATCTATTACCGATAAATATAAAGGAGAACTCATTCAATATTATGGCGATGGGACTTTAAGTATTTTTAGAAGTTCGGTTGAAGCCATTAAATGTGGTATTGAAATGCAAAGGGCATTTCAAAAAGAACCAGCGATTCCTGTTAGAATAGGTGTTCATGTCGGCGATATTATTCGCACTGAAGCCGATATTATCGGAGATGCTGTTAATGTGGCATCCCGAATCGAATCTCTAGCTGTTGCTGGAAGTATATTCATTTCCGATAAAGTTAATGATCAATTAAGAAACCAAAATGATATAACAACACAGTTTATTGATGCTTTTGAGTTTAAAAACGTTAATAAATCTATGTCAGTTTTTGCTATTGCGAACCAAGGTATTGTTGTCCCACAATTATCGGAAGTTAGTGGTAAAACCAAGGAGAAGGAAAGCAAATCTTTTAAAAGCTATAAACGGAAAAGCCTCATATTATTACTCATATTAGTGGCTGTCATTATTACTTTGATTGTTAATAGTAAACTAATTTCTAAAGCCACAACTATTTCTGAAAATAGATCTATAGCAGTATTACCCTTTGAAAACATGAGTTTCGATGATGATTCAGAGCTTTTTACAGATGGTGTTACTCAAGACATTTTACTGCAGTTATCTAAAATTAAAGATCTGCAAGTAATCTCAAGAGGTTCGATAATGCAATATAAAGGTTCCAATAAAACTATTCTGGAAATTGCTAAAGAGCTGGGTGTTACTTACGTCTTAAAAGGTAGTGTAAGAAAGTATGGTGAAAAAATAAGAGTCAACGCACAATTAATTAATGCTGGCAATAATGAATATTTGTGGGCAGAAAATTATGACAAAACATTAACTGAAATTTTTGAGATTCAAAGTCAGGTGTCCAATGAAATTGCAAAGGCATTAAAAATCACATTGAGCGAAAATGAGATTATTAGTTTGAATAAAGCGCCTACCGAAAGTACTGAAGCTTACAATGCATACCAGGAAGCTCAAAGGTTTTTAAATCGCGGAGGAGGTAAAGTTGAAGAATTAAAAAAAGCAGAAAATCTATTCAAAAAAGCTATAGAAATTGATCCAAATTTTTGCCGCGCTTATGTTGGTTTATCCGATACGTATTTGGAGTATATTTATTGGGGACGCGCAGCTCCTAAAGAAGTTTTAGAAAATGCTTTGAGTCCAGCATTAAAGGCATTAGAAATTAGCCCACAAGAAGGCGGCAGTTATGGTGCATTGGGTTCCATAAGTTTTTATAGGTTTGAAAGAGAAACTGCAGTTAGTTATCTAGAAACAGCTATAGAAATTAATCCAAATTATGTTGGTGCTTATGATAAGCTAGCTTGGATACGCCTTTTTGAAGGTAATATAGATGAAGCGGTTAGATTGTTTCAGAAAATTTTAAAGTTAGATCCTTTATCGGTTAAAAACATTGGAAATATAGCATTTTCGCATTATTATTTTTATCAATTTGATAAAGGCATTAAAGTGTTAAATAAAGCTTTAAAAAAGCACCATAATAACAATATGTTACTCTTTATGAAAGCTTGCCTGCTTGCAGGAAACAAAAACTATGATGAGGCCATCAAGACATTCAATATTAGATCTGCCGGAACCAATACAAACTGGATGCTAGGATATACCTATGGTGTTTCTGGGCAGAGGGAAAAAGCTTTAGAAATACTTAACTATCAATTAGGAAAAAGTGAAACTACTTTTGTACCACCTTATATGATAGCCACAATTTATATGGGTCTTGGCGATATTGAAAACACTTTAAATTGGTTAGAAAAAGATTTTGAAGTTGGTGGACAAGGTCTTTTCTTTTGGGGTTTGAAAAGAGATGTTAAATTCGAATCGATTCGCAAAGAACCTCGCTTTATTGCTTTATTAAACGAAATCCAGTAAGTAGTAATTAGATTTCCTAAAACCTTTTATGAATTGGTGTAACGTTTTATTCTTTTGAACGTCAAACAAGTATCAATCAAAATCATCACCATCATGAAAGAGAACAGACAACTTCTTGTCATTACACATTTAAGTCAGTTAATTACATTATTAATAGGTTTTGGTAGTTTACTGCTACCATTATTTTTATGGATGACTCAAAAAGAGAAAATATATGCGATGAACGAACATGGGAAGCACATTGTTAATTTTCAGTTAAGTTTATTAGTATATTCTTTAATATGTATACCTTTAATTCTATTGTTAGGATTAGGCTTATTAGGACTAATCGTTATAGGCATTATAGCTATAGTGTTCCCAATTATCAATGCCATTAAGGCTAGTAATGGAGAAACACCACAATACCCTTTATCTCTTAATTTTATTAGTTAGTTTAGTTAGTATGAGATAAACCAAAACGCTCACCATTTGGTGAGCGTTTTTTATTTTTTTCGTCTTACCATCTTCATGTAAATTTCTAGCTATTACTGTATCATAAATAATAGTGAGCAGAACGATCTCATTCTTTTCATTAAATTCAATAATATCAACAACATCAAATACGATCTTTTTATTGTTTTTTAATGTCCAATGAAAAGTAAAATATAAAGCTATACTGTTATATTCTTTATTTTCAAAAATAGAATTAACTATTAAACCAGAATTTAATGTGTCTTCATCTAATAATGTATAAAACTCCTTAGCATTTCTTATACCATATAGCGGAGAGTTTACTTTTCCTGCAACAGCAAAGAGCGCTATTATTTTTTCTGTTTCAAAATTTTCTAAAAAGTGAATATACTTTAGAGCAATTTCTTTTGTAGACCTTTTTAAGGGTTTTTTAGGAATTTTTAATTAACGATTAAAAAAATGATTACTAAAATAGTAAAAATAAAAAAGCCAATATCTTATGTTATTGGCTTTACTATTTATATCAATATTGGTTTTAATTGTTTAGCATCACTGGCATCACTAACATGGTAACATGTTCACCTTCATCTAAACCATCAATAGGTGTTAATATCCCAGCGCGGTTTGGCAAGCTCATTTCTAGTTGTACTTCGCTGGCATTTAGATTGTTCAGCATTTCGGTTAAAAATCGAGAATTAAACCCAATTTGCATATCGTCTCCTTGATAATCACAGGTCAAACGTTCTTCGGCTTTGTTGCTGTAATCTATATCTTCAGCCGAGATATTTAATTCGGCCCCAGCAATTTTTAGACGAATTTGGTGCGTCGTTTTATTTGAAAAAATACTTACACGACGTACAGAATTTAAAAACTGTGTTCTGTCTATGGTTAACTTATTCGGATTCTCTTTTGGTATTACTGCTTCGTAATTCGGGTATTTCCCATCAATTAAACGACAAACCAGTTCGGTGTTTTCAAAAGTAAATTTTGCATTAGAGTCGTTATACTCAATCGATACATGGTCATCACTTCCCGCCAATATCCCTTTTAAAAGATTTAAAGGTTTTTTAGGCATAATAAATTCGGCCACCTGACTCGCTTTAACATCTTCTCTTGTATATTTTACAAGCTTATGGGCATCGGTTGCGACAAAGGTTAAACCTTCGGTAGAGAACTGAAAAAACACACCACTCATCACAGGACGTAAATCGTCGTTACCGGCTGCAAAAATGGTTTTACTTATGGCTTGTGCAAGCACGTCGCCCGTTAAGGTAGTAGTGCTAGGGTCTTCTAACGCAACCGCTTTAGGGAACTCTTCGCCATTGGCATACGCTAGAGCATACTTACCATGATTGGAACTAATTTCTACCGTATTATTATCTTCAACAATAAAGGTTAACGGTTGTTCTGGAAATGTCTTTAAAGTGTCTAATAATAAACGCGCCGGCAGTGCAACACTACCATCGTTATCGCTTTCTACGTCCAGTGTTGCCGACATGGTAGTTTCTAAATCACTTGCAGAAACCGTAAGTTTAGAATTATCCAATTCGAATAAAAAATTATCTAAAATTGGTAAGGTGTTTGCGTTGTTTATAACGCCTCCTAAAACTTGTAATTCCTTAAGTAAATATGTGCTTGATACTATAAATTTCATCTGTATCTAAAGAGTTTATGTTTCAAAAAATTAATATTACAAATATATCTTATAGCGACTAATATAGGAAACAAACTTATTAACATTTAATACCCACGAAAGTGGGTAACCCATTAAACAAATAAGGATGATTATCGCCCATATTTTTTTCTTCTATAAGCATTGAACCCAAGGCCAAAAACACCTAATACAAGCAAAGGGAATAGGACATTAATAAGTTGCCATTTGGTTTTTTGTGCTGTTATTTTTTGCTCATCTAAAAACGCCACGGCAATGTCTTTAGATCGAATGTTTATAAGTCCGTTATCATCTAAAAGATAATTAACCGCATTCAACAAGAATTCTTTATTGCCAAAGGTTTGACCTGTCCAGCGGTCAAAGCCTAATTCCTGTGGGCCATTACGACCAATATCATTTTTAATCACATCCCCATCAGCGATAATAATCATTTTAGTTGCGACACTTTTGTTATTTTCTTCCGTAAGTTTGAAAGGTTTAATTCGGTTATTATACACCGAAGTAAATTCACCTTCCAATAAAACCGCAAGTGGCTGGCTGCCCTTATTGAAAAGTGTTGGGTCAGGTTTTTGTGTGACTACATCCAAGCTAATCTCTTTGGGAGTACCTTCTAGTTTGCTCACGGGCGCACTCTCCAACAGAATGGTTTTTTTAATATTGTTTTTTAAAGTATCAATTTGGTTGGCAAAATCAAAACGCACCAAATTAAGATTGTTAACAATAGGATGTGTGCTATTAGTAGCTGCCAACGGAGCATACAGCCATTGCAAATGCTGAAACTGCGCCTCGCTACCTTCGCCAATGGCTAATGTAATCGGGGCAGAGTAGAGCGTACTTACCATTACAGGATTTATACGGATGCCATATTTAAAAAAGAAATCGTTTAAATTCAAATCTCGTGCCGTGGCTATGTTTGTGCCGGCATCATTATACAAGCTGTCTTTTTCCATAGCTACCGCATCAATAAGCCAAAGACTTTTACCGCCTTTCATAGTATATTGATCTAAAACCAATTTCTCCTTTTCGGTAAAAGCTTTTGTTGGTTTGGCCGAAATTATGAGATCAAAGTTCTTTATTTGATCCAGTGTTTTCTGCGGATTTGTTGCCACACTATCTAATGTAAAAGGCGCAATAAAATAATACTCTCGAAGTGTTTTTACAAAGTCGAAAAGATATTGGTCTTCCAACTGATTGTTACCGCGAAGGATTGCTATTTTACGGCGTTTAGGATTGATTAATTTGCTAAATCCATCAACAAAAACATATTCTAAATGTTGCACAGAATTACTTACCAGTTCCTGTTGTGTGGCTCCAATTATAGTTTTTACCAGCGGAATGATAACCGTTTCACCATTATAACTCGCTAAAGCCCAAGGAAAAATAACTTCTTGACTGCTCTTACCATTTTCCTGCACGTTTAATTGCATGGGTTTTAAGCCACGGGCACTTAATTGTTGAATGCTACGATCACGAGTAGATTCATCTTCTAATGGATTAATAAAGCTAAATTTAATGTTACTATTTTTAGCCGAAAATTCTTCCAGTAACTGCTTGGTTTCGGTTTGAAGGCGTCTAAATTCTGAAGGAAAACCGTCACCTTCTAAAAACACATCTATAATAATGGGCGCGTTTACTTCGCTTACCATATTGAGTGCAGCGTCGCTTATGGTGTAACGTTTGTCTTTGGTTAAATCTATGCGTTGAGATATAGAAAAACTAAAAACATTTATTACTAAAAGCCCTAATACTAAAGCTAAAAATTGCAATCTTTTTTTTGTCGTTATGGTTTCAGTGTTAATCCGCTTTACCGTAAGCAGAATAAAAAACAAAGTGATACTCAAAAAGTATAAAATATCTCTGGAGTCAAGGACACCACGACTCATACTTTTGTAATGAGAACTCATGCCTAATCGCTCTATAAAGCTGCTTGAAGTAAAATCGGCTATGCCATCAAAACCAATATAAAAAAGGAAACATAAAAACACGGCAACAATAAATGCCACGATTTGATTATCAGACAAGGTTGAGGTAAAGAGCCCAATGGCGGTGTAGGTAGCCATAAGAAATAATAAGCCAAAATAAGAACCCATAATACTTCCAATGTCGAGGTTGCCTAAAGGATTCCCAAGCTGATAAATCGTGTAAACATACAACAGCGTTGGGATTAAAGCCAAAATAATTAAGACGCATGCCCCAAAGTATTTTCCTAAGACTAAATTGAAATGCGATATAGGTTTTGTGAGTAAAAGTTCGAGCGTGCCTTGCT
>CAXMOQ010000075.1:8883-12411 GCA_964195015.1 uncultured Flavobacteriaceae bacterium
TAGTCACCGCAGGAATCAAGAAAATGAATACCCAAGGTGCTAATAAAAAAAACGCAGACAAATCGGCGAAGCCATAATCAAGAATATTAAATTCTCCTTTAAACACCCATAAAAACAAGCCGTTAAGCAACAGGAAAATGGCGATGACCAAATAGCCCATACTGGATGCGAAAAATGAATTGATTTCTTTTTTAAGAATGGCGAACATTTAGTTTTGTTAAAAGTTAAAAGTTAAAAGTTAAAAGTTAAAAGTTAAAAGTTAATTCAAAATTTCGTCAATCGTCAATCGTCAATCGTCAATCGTCAATCCAGCGAAGCGACCTTATCTACACTCCAAGCCTGTGGTTTATCATTAAACAACGGTTTTGTTTTTGCCCAAACGTCTTTAAATAATTCGGAATGTCTGTAACGTTCTAAATCGGTTTCGGCGTCCCAAAAACTATAGGTAAAAAACACATTGCTGTTTTGTTTGTCTCTATATAACTCTAAAAAACGACAGCCATCAAAGTTTCGTATAGCGTTCTTTTTTAAATGAAAATTCTCCAGAAATTCATCGATATGCTCTTCGGAAAAACTCATTTTTACAATTCTTACAAACATAAAATTATTTAATTTTATTTCCGCGTCCGCATGCGCTGTAGCTTTAGCGGACGCACAAGGCGGAAATCTTATTCATTATTTTTCGATCTTTATAAAATTAGGCGTGTTTTTATCCTAGCCATTAATCTTTAATAAAGTTAACAGTAACCGTATCCATAATATTCAAACCCATCAAGGTTGACGCGCTACCAACGGTATCACAATTACTTTTATAAACGGCAATTTCCAAATAATTGGAGGAATTAAATACCACAAGGCCACGACCTTCGTCATTGCGTTTTTCTTCAGGGATTTCGAAATTTACAATATCACTGTACTTCGAAAAAATAGTCTTGAACTTATAATTACGTGCCGAAATTTCGAAAGTTCTTCCTTTCTGAATGGTTTCAAAAAACGACCGCCTTATATTGGTTATTACATTTCCGTAATTGTCTATATAAATAATACTTCCTATAATTTGGGTTTTTTCATCATTTATATAGGGTACAATATTTCTAATAGGCTTTATATTGTCTGTAGTCTTACCAATAACCTCCAAAGTACCACCACGAGCAATATGACAGGCCGCTTTTACAAATACATCAAGCACTGGAAAGCTGGTTTGTATTTTATCATGAATGTTAATTTCAACAATTTTTTCGGGAACAATTTCTGCACAAATCATGCTCATAATACCATTGTTGGCGCACACAAAAAAATGATCATCTAATTTTACGGCGATATGTTTGTTATCATCATTTAATTCAGAATCAATACCAATAATATGAATCGTTCCTTTTGGGAAACTACTATACGCATTTTGGATAATATATGCTGCTTCAGGAATACTAAATGGAGAGACCGAATGTGAGATATCAACAATTCTAACATTTGGCAGTTCACTGTAAATAGCCCCTTTTATCGCACCAGCAAAGTGATCTTTTTCGCCAAAATCAGTTGTTAATGTGATAATCGCCATGAACTAATTGTTGATATTTTTTTAAAAGTTCTCACACAAAATTGTGTAGATTTGTTCAACCACAAAACTAATAAAACTTAATGAACTCATTTAGACTTTTTATTTGAAATCGAAAAACTCGGCTTTTGTTTTCTAATGAAGACATTTTTGCATGGCATAGCCAAAGCTATGATATAATAAAATGACGAAATTAGAGGGCAAAATGTGAAGTTTGCAGGGAAAAGAATAAGTCTGAATAAGTTCAAGATATAAATTTAATTAAATCGTGTAGCTTTTGAACGAAATTGTTATTGAACTTGAAGAGATTACTCCAAAAGAATTTTTTGGAGCGCAAAACACAAACATCGAACTTTTAAAAAAGTACTTTCCAAAACTTAAAATCGTTGCTAGGGGAAATAAAATCAAAGCTTTTGGTGATGAAGAATTACTGGAAGAATTCGATCGCAGATTAACCATGTTGCTTAAACATTTTGCCAAGTATAATAAGCTTGATGAAAATGTCATTGAGCGTGTGTTAACCAGCCAAAGCAGTGACGACTATGCAACATCGCAGCAAAGTGGCGAGGTTATAGTTCATGGCGTAGGAGGAAAGCTTATAAAAGCACAAACGGCAAACCAGCGTAAGTTGGTAGAGAGCATGCGCAAAAACGATATGGTGTTTGCCATTGGGCCTGCTGGAACCGGTAAAACTTATACCTGTGTCGCATTGGCAGTACAAGCCTTAAAGAATAAGGAAGTGAGACGTATTATTTTAACGCGTCCTGCTGTTGAAGCTGGTGAAAATTTAGGATTCCTGCCAGGTGATTTAAAGGAAAAACTCGATCCGTATATGCAACCTTTATACGATGCCTTACGTGATATGATTGCTCCCGAAAAATTAGATAGTTATATTGAAAACGGTACCATTCAAATTGCCCCATTGGCATTTATGCGTGGTCGTACGCTGGATGATGCGTTTGTTATTCTTGATGAAGGGCAAAACACCACGCACAACCAAATGAAAATGTTCTTGACCAGAATGGGAAAGAATGCAAAATTCATGTTAACAGGCGATCCTGGACAAATCGATTTACCTCGTCGTACCATTTCGGGTTTAAAAGAAGCCTTACTTATTTTAAAAAACGTTGAAGGTGTTGGTATGATTTTTCTAGACGATAAAGATGTGATACGTCATAAATTAGTTAAAAAGGTTATTGCTGCTTATAGAGGTATTGAGAATCGTGAATAGCAGTTTGCAGTCGCAGTATTCAGTAAACAGTTACAGCAGGCAATGGCAGTTACTCTATAGATTCATAGCGTCATTGCGAATCACGCTTTTTGTCGTGATGTGGCAATCTGTTAAATTAAATGAGATTGCCACGTCGTTGCACGCCTCGTAATGACGAATTATATAAATTAAATAATGAACAATACTATAACAGATTCCAATTTTAATTTCCCGGGACAAAAAAGTGTTTACAAAGGAAAAGTCCGTGAGGTATATAATATCAATGATGAGGTGCTGGTCATGATAGCAACCGATCGCTTATCGGCCTTCGATGTGGTAATGCCCAAGGGGATTCCCTATAAAGGGCAAATCCTTAATCAGATTGCTACAAAAATGATGAAGGCTACCGAAGATTTGGTGCCTAATTGGCTTATGGCAACACCAGATGCTAATGTTGCTGTTGGATATTTATGTGAACCTTTTAAGGTCGAAATGGTGATTCGTGGTTACATGTCTGGTCATGCAGCACGTGAGTATAAAATTGGAAAACGAATGTTATGTGGCGTACCAATGCCTGAAGGCATGAAAGAAAATGATAAGTTCCCACAACCCATAATCACACCAGCTACCAAAGCCGAAATGGGCGACCATGATGAGGATATTTCCCGAGAAGATATTTTAAAAAGAGGCATCGTTTCAGAAGCAGATTATTTGGTGCTAGAAGATTACACAAGAAAATTGTTTCATCGGGGAACAGAAATCG
>CAXMOQ010000076.1:0-12277 GCA_964195015.1 uncultured Flavobacteriaceae bacterium
TAAAGCACCAATAAATTCGTTAGGAATAGTACGTGTCACCATTTTAGGAGCATGTGGTTTCACATCTTCAGCAGGCGTTGCAATGGTTTCTGTAATTTTATCTAAAATATGCAAACGACCAATACGAGCTTGTTTTAGCGCATTTACTAAAATCTCATAAGGCAAGCCTTTAATTTTAATATCCATTTGGCAAGCAGTAATGCCTTCAGCAGTACCTGTAACTTTAAAGTCCATATCTCCTAAATGATCTTCATCACCTAGAATATCAGACAGTACAGCATAACGATCACCATCAGAAATTAAACCCATAGCAATCCCAGAAACTGGTCTTATCATTTGAACTCCAGCATCCATTAATGCCATTGTCCCTGCACAAACAGTTGCCATAGAAGAAGAACCGTTAGATTCTAATACTTCGGAAACCACACGCACTGTATAAGGACAATCTTCAGGAACCATGCCTTTCAAACCACGTTGTGCTAAATTACCATGTCCAACTTCACGACGAGACGTTCCTCTTAAAGGGCGTGCTTCACCTGTACAAAAAGGAGGGAAATTATAGTGTAAATAGAAATTTTCTTCACCTTCAAAAGATGGCATATCTATTTTATTTGCATCTCTAGAAGTTCCTAAAGTTACTGTTGCTAATGCTTGCGTTTCTCCTCTTGTAAAAACAGCCGAACCATGTACAGAAGGTAAATAATCTACTTCAGACCAAATTGGTCTAATTTCATCAGTCTTACGACCATCTAATCGTAAACCTTCACTTAAGGTTAATTCACGAACAGCTTCTTTTTCAGCTTTTCTATAATAGCCACCAACTAGATGACCAAATTCTTCCATTTCTTCTTCTGTAAAAGATGCTTTTACTTCTTCTTTTACTTCTGCGAATGCAGCACTACGTTCTGCTTTTGAAGTTCCCTTTTTTGCAATAGCGTAACATTTATCGTAAGCAAAATCGTGTATTCTTTTTTCTAAATCTTCGTTAGTTTCTGCTGTTTCGTACTCACGAACTTCTTTTCTACCAAAGGCTTCTGCTAAACGTAATTGAGCTGCAATTTGTAGTTTAATAGCTTCGTGTGCAAACTTAATTGCGTCTGCCATTTCTTCTTCAGAAATCTCATCCATTTTACCTTCAACCATCATTACAGAATCGGCTGAAGCACCAATCATCATCTCAAGATCAGATTCTAACAATTGTGCTCTTGTTGGGTTAATGACAAATTCGCCATTAACACGACCTACACGTGCTTCAGAAATTGCACATTCAAATGGAAAATCTGATAATTGAATTGCAGCAGATGCTGCTAATCCTGCCATTGCTTCCGGCATAACATCATCATCATGCGACATTAATTGAATCATCACCTGCGTTTCGGCATGATAATCTTTTGGAAATAATGGGCGTAAAACACGGTCTACAAGACGCATGGTTAATACTTCGCCATCACTTGGACGCGCTTCTCTTTTAAAGAAACCTCCAGGATAACGCCCAGAAGCTGCGAATTTTTCTCTGTAGTCTACCGTTAACGGTAAAAAGTCTAGATCACTTTGTTTGTAATTGGAAACAACTGTACATAATAACATACACTTTCCTGACTGCACAACAACAGAACCATGAGCCTGTTTTGCTAATTTTCCGGTTTCGATGGAGATTTCTCTTCCATCACCAAGGTCTATGACCTCTCTAAAAACTTTTGGAATCATAAATATTTTTAATTCTAATTAAACAATGGTCGTTGTGTTGTTGTAGTTGTTGTGTGTGACCAATGAAAAACTATTTATCCTGAAATTGTTACAGGATCTGCTTAATTATTAATTCATTTTAAACTCTTTACATGAGCTACGTTAAAACAAAAAAGAGGCGTAAAAGCCTCTTTTAATTATTTTCTTAATCTTAATTCTTTCACTATTGCACGATATCTTAAGACATCTTTTTTAGTTAAGTAGTCAAGTAAAGATCTACGCTTACCAACTAGCATAACTAATGAACGCTCTGTATTATAATCTTTACGATTCTTTTTTAAGTGTTCTGTTAAGTGATTAATTCTGTGTGTAAATAATGCAATCTGTCCTTCTGCGGAACCTGTGTTCTTTGCATCTTTACCGTGTTTTTTAAAGATTTTCTCTTTAGCTTCTTTTGTTAAATACATTCCAATATTTATTTAAATGATTTTTATGTACACGAAAGCTTTTCTTTCGAGCGGCAAATATAGTAATTTTTAATGATTTACAAGATGAAGATATTAATTGAATTTAGCTTTGGCAATAATATTTTTTAAACCTTTCCGATTTAATAAGGTCTTAACATTAAATTAACAAAAAAAAGCAATTATGAAAAATTCGAATGTGACAACCAAGCCACCTTTACTTTTGATGAAGGTACCGTTGTAGATATTGTATTGAACTAGGTTTTTGACACCATAGAAAAAAGAGCGACTTCCTGATAGTTATCGGGATTGGTCGCTTTTTTTTATGTTCTTAATGGTTGATTTTGAATTAAATCGATATAATGATTTACTTTATTTTTTAATTCTTTTCTATGGGTGATATAGTCTAAAAATCCATGCTCTAATAAGAACTCTGCGGTCTGAAATCCTTCTGGTAATTCTTTCCCGGTGGTATCGCGAACAACGCGTGGTCCAGCAAAACCAATCAAAGCGCCAGGTTCGCTAATATTAATATCGCCCAGCATAGCAAAAGACGCTGTTGTACCTCCCGTGGTAGGATCGGTGCAAAGCGAGATATAAGGTATTTTAGCGTCGGCCAATTGTGCAAGTTTCGCCGATGTTTTGGCTAATTGCATTAACGACAATGCAGCTTCCATCATACGCGCTCCACCAGATTTTGAAATAATCATAAAAGGCACTTTCTTCTTTAACGAATAATCTGCTGCGCGCGCAATTTTTTCTCCTACAACACTTCCCATAGAGCCACCAATGAAGCTAAAGTCCATACAAGCAACTACCAGGTCTTTTCCTTTAGATTTCCCAACAGCAGTCCTTACAGCATCTTTAAGGTGCGTTTTATCTTGCGCAGCCTTTAGGCGATCTGGATATTTTTTGGTGTCAACAAATTTTAATGGATCTTTAGAAGTAAGATTTGCGTCAAGTTCTTTGAATTTATTATCGTCAAAAAGAATTTCGAAATATTCATTACTTCCTACACGTACGTGATAGCCATCTTCCGGACTTACGTAGAAATTTTTTTCCAGTTCTTCAGCGTCAACAACTTTACCTGTAGGAGATTTATACCACAAGCCCTTTGGCGTGTCTTTTTTCTCTTCGGTGGTCGTCGTAATCCCTTTTGTTTTTCTTTTAAACCAAGACATAGAGGGTTAATAATTTTAAAGTTAGTTAGACTGCAAAACTACATAAATTTATAATGTGTTCACATTATTTAAATCTTCAAATGCCTTTTTTAAGCGTTCTACGAAAGTGATTTCTCCTTTACGTAACCAGACTCTAGGGTCGTAGTATTTTTTATTTGGCGAATCTGCGCCGTCCGGATTACCAATTTGAGCTTGTAGATAGGCTTCGTTTTCTTTCATATAATCACGAATACCACTCATAAAAGCATATTGCATATCGGTATCAATATTCATCTTAATAACACCATAGCTAATACCTTCTCTAATTTCTTCAACCGTAGAACCAGAGCCACCGTGAAAAACGAAATCTATATGATTTTTCTCAACACCATATTTTTCTGAAATATATTCTTGAGAGTTTCTCAAAATTTTCGGCGTTAATTTTACATTTCCAGGTTTATAAACACCATGAACATTACCAAAGGCAGCAGCTATTGTAAATTGGTCACTTACCTTGCTTAGTTCTTCGTAAGCATACGCTACCTCTTCTGGTTGAGTGTATAATTTAGAGTCATCTACATCGGTATTATCCACGCCATCTTCTTCGCCACCTGTGATGCCAAGTTCTATTTCTAATGTCATACCCATTTTGCTCATACGCTCAAGGTATTGTTTGCAAATTGCTATGTTTTCTTCGATTGGTTCTTCTGATAAATCTATCATATGAGAACTGTAAAGAGGCTTCCCTGTTTCTTTAAAATGTTGCTCGCTGGCATCTAGCAATCCATCTATCCAAGGCAATAATTTTTTTGCACAGTGGTCTGTATGTAAAATGACGGGAACACCATAAGCTTCAGCCATTAAATGAATATGTTTCGCTCCAGCAACACTTCCTGCAATTGCAGCCTTTTGGTTTTCGTTACTTAACCCTTTTCCAGCATTAAACTGTCCACCGCCATTTGAAAATTGAATGATTACTGGAGCATTTAAATCCGCAGCAGTTTCCAGTACACCATTAATAGTATCTGAACCTATTACATTTACTGCCGGTAAAGCAAAGCCCTTTGATTTTGCTAGTTTGAAAATTTCCTGAACTTCGTATCCAGTAGCAACGCCTGGTTTAATATTATGCTCCATTTTTTTGTTTTTTTGATATTGATATTTAGATATCAAAAGTAATCATTTTTTAAATAAAACATTGTGATTTTGACTATTGTTAAGCGGAAAAATAACGAAAACGTTATAGTTTAAGAGAAGGAATAAAAATTTAGAAAGGGTAATTAATACCTATGTTATAAACGGCATTTCCGAAGTTGTAGTCGTTAAACCAGCGGTCTTGATTCTTGTAAGATGGGTCGTAGGTTTTAAAACCAATATCGAAGCGAAAAACAAAGAAACTAAAATCATAGCGCAAACCAAAACCAGAACCAATTGCAATATCTTTTAAATCACTTAAACTTGTAAATGTTGAGTTTTCGTCTTCTACATCATCTAGGACATTCCAGATGTTTCCTGCATCTATAAAAACTGCTCCATACACGTTCCCGAATAAATTAAAACGCTGTTCTAAACTAAAGGCTAATTTAAGGTTGGCTTCATTAAATTCGATATTGCTTTCCGAACTTCCAGGACCTAAACTATAGGCCGTCCAAGCACGATTATCATTTGCTCCACCAGCAAAGAAACTTTTAGAAAAAGGTATACTTGTGGCGTTTCCATAGGGAATGGCAATCCCTAAAAAACTTCGTATGGCAAAAACATTTTTCCTACCTAAATCCCAATGTTTTACATAATCGAATTCAGTTTTTATATACTGTGAAAAAGCCACGTTAAATATTTCATACTGATCATTGCTATTTTTTTGAAGTCCTAAAAGCCCTGATGTGGCCGCAAGTAAATTTCCTGCAGACTCTAATTTAAATCGAAAGATTGAAAAATCTTCATCGAAAAGGTTTTCACGATTATCCTTTACGAAGCTAAAATTAGTTGAAAAAATAAGGTTGTTTTCGGTTAGTCGTTCTTCACGTTGGTCAATATCTGAAACCGTTTGATAATCCTCGTCTTCTGGTGTTAACACCGTGTTGTCACTTAAAACATCAAACATGAAGGCATCGGTTTCATCAGGATATGTTAAATCGTCTCCATTGTTATAATCTAGGTCAAGTGCGATATCATTAAGCGTATTGTATGAGTTTTGATATACACCAAAATAATTATCTGGATTGAGGTTTCTTACATACTGCACATTAACTAAATCCAGTCTATTTGTTCTTTCGGTTGATGGTCGCCACCTATAATTAAACACACCAGTTAAGGTTTGCTTGTCTAGCCCAACATTAGTTTGACCTGATGTAGACAAACTAATTCGGGTACTTGGAGACATATATTTAGGAATAATTTTTTCGGTATTAAAAGGAAAGAATAATCGGGGTATAGTTAAATTTAAGTCTAAACCAAATTCCCGAATATCAAAAAATTGATCTTTACCATTTGATGCATCTTTAGAAGCTCCTATTGATATTTTTCCTGAAAGTTCAAGTGTTTCGGCACGATTAAAAATATTTCGCATGAGCAAACTTGGATTAAATGAAAACCCAACGGTTTGAATGTTACTTTGTGAAGCTTCTGCACTAATACCAAGGCTGAATTTTTTTAAAGGCGTCAGGTAAATGTTTGTGGTTAGTGTTGAATCTGGGTTTTCTATATACTTAATATCTGGATACTTAAACGTACGCAACTCACTTAAATGTCTATAGGTATCTGTTCTGTCCTTATCTTTAAAAATGCTTCCGGGATTAATAAAAACAGCATCTGTTAAGGCTTTTGGTTTGTATCTCATTTCACCAATGCTATACAGGTTATAGGCTTCGTATGAAACCGAATCTGTAACCGATTTGTCGCGATTTTCATACGATGCATTCGTAAAAATATTAACATCTTTAATATTATAAATTTTGAAATCTTGGCGTATAACAGAGTCTTGGGTCCTTATAGCTCTATTTTGTATATGTAATCCAACATTTACTTTTTTATTCGTGTTAACGGTGTCAATTTCAAATTTTATGTAATCTTGGTCAAAATGAAAAACTCCAGAATTTCTTAAGGTATTGGTGATTCTACTGCGTTCTAAATCAAAGTTTTCAGTTCTATACTGTTCATTTTCCTTTATAAAGGAATTGTTTTGCGTTGTTTTATATAATGAATCTATAATTGGCGTGACGATTTTTGTGGAAATGGAATCGATAATAAACGTGGAACCTGTTTTTACAAAATAATCAATAGCCGCGCGTTGTGATTCTTTTTCATCAATTTTAAAAGATGTTTTCACATCAAACCAACCATTATTAAAATAATAATCTTCTAGGCGTTTTATCGATTTTTCAGTTTTTAATTCATCAATAATTACAGGTGCATCTCCTGTTTTTTTTATCCATGCATTAAAACTTTTGCGAGATTCGACATAGCGATCAAGTTGTTTTTTGGACAAGAAGTTTTCAAGTCTTTCTCTACGTTTTGGGTTTTTGTCCAAATTGGCGTTTACAATAGAGTCTATATTGGGTCTCGCCATATTATAGACATGTAAACGCAGTGGAATGTTTAAGATTTTGCTGTTTGGCTGTTGATATAGTTGGTTGTTTATAACTTCGGTATTATCCTTTTTGTCATTAACATAAACCGTATTATCAATGAGCAAATGCTCGTCTTGGGCAACTCTTTTTACAGAATTACAGGATGTAAAAAATCCTGTAATTACAATAAATAGTACTATTTTTAAGAGCTGTTGTTTCAAGTATAAATAATAGTTATAAATAATTTGAACTTTAAATATTATTGAGCGCAAGACACGACCTTCAAAAGATTAAAAATGTCTATCATGGACTCAAAAATACACTATTTCCTCTGAAATAAAACATTTAATTATAGCAGAGGCGAGCTTTGTAATATTTTTTTCATTTTCTTTATAAAATTAAAATGAATCATATAAAAACGGTTTGAATGTTATCAAAAAACCAAATAAAATTAATAACAAGTTTAAAGCTAAAAAAATATAGAAATCAGTATGGCTTTTTTGTTGTCGAGGGCGTTAAAACAATAAAAGAACTTTTACAATCTAATTTTAAGCTTCACTATTTATATACGGTTGAAACGTTCAACATTGATGCCACAAATGAAATTTTAATTTCAGAAGTCGATTTAAAAAAGATAAGTTTTCTTAAAACACCCAATAAAGCTCTGGCGCTTTTTGAAATTCCCAAACCAAATCCGGTGGATGCATCTAAACTTATTGTTGCGCTGGACGATGTGCGTGATCCTGGTAATTTGGGAACTATAATCAGACTGTGTGATTGGTTTGGTGTTAGCGATTTGGTTTGCAGTATTGAAACTGTAGATTGTTATAATCCAAAAGTTATACAAGCAACCATGGGTTCTATTGCTCGGGTTAATGTGGTTTATACCGATTTGGTCGATTTTTTAAACAAAAGTAAAGCCGTTAAATACGGTGCTTTTATGGGTGGTGAAAATGTTTATGGACAAAAGCTCTCAATGGCAGGTATTTTGGTTTTAGGGAACGAAGCTAATGGAATATCAAAAGCTATTGGAGACTTGATAGATGAGAAAGTTTCCATTCCGCGTTTTGGCAATTTACAAGAAGCAGAAAGTCTAAACGTGGCAAATGCTGCAGCTATTTTATTAAGTGAGTTTAAGCGACAATCTACTGAAACGTAAAGTTTATAAATACGCCTCTGGTTTTCATGGTATAAATATTACCTGTCCATGGACTATTTGGGTCTTCATCTCTAACAACTTCATCTTTCATGGCAAATACACCACGAATAGATGGTGTGAATTTAAACCAGTATAAGTAGAAATCGATACCAAAGCCAAGTTCGTAAAACAGCATGCTTTTTTTGGTTCTAAATTGCCCATTACTGTTGTCGTCTGGATTATCCTGATTACTTGAAAGGTTTAAGGCCGTAGAAAAACCACCAACAATAAAAGGTTTAAAGTTATTAAGCCGCTTTGTAGACAGTTTTAGTAATAATGGAATGTGAATGTAGGTAGATTTTACTTCGCGAAGTAAATCGGATGAGCCAAACGAAGTGCCTTGAAAATAACTTTCGTCATAATGCAAATTTCTAGTCGTAATATTTAAGCCCGGTTCTAAACGTAGATCCATGAACTCATTGATGCGCAAATTCGCAATGAGTCCAACATTAAATCCAGCATTTCTTTCAACAAGAATGTCTTTTAAATCTTGGTTGTAATCAAAGTTAAAATCGTAGCTGCTAAATCCTAAAAAATAACCCCAACTTAATAAGTCTTTATCAAAATTTTCATTATTCAAAATCTTCTCCTTATTAAATAATTGAGCAGAAGCCATTTGAGAGATTAATAAAAAAGACATTATTTTAAGTAGGTTTCTCATTGCGTTACTTTGACGATGTATAAATTGTTGCCACACCAAATGTTTGTGGAAAATCTTCAACATTAATAAACCCAATTTCTCTTAAAATATTGTTTAAGGCCTCGCCATAAGGAAAAACCGAAGCCGATTCGCTTAAATATTTATAAGCATTTTGATCTTTAGAAAACAATTTGCCTATAACAGGTAATATATGTTTTGTATAAAGATTATAACCTTGTTTATATGGTGTTTTAACAGGAACAGAAGTTTCTAAAATAACGAATTTGCCGTTTGGTTTTAATACCCGGTAAATTTCTTTCAGCCCTTTTTCAAGGGTTTCAAAATTACGCACACCAAAGGCTACGGTAATAGCATCAAAGGTGTTGTCTTTAAAAGACATGTTTTCAGAATCCCCCAAAACCATTTCAATTTTATGGTCTAAACCTTTCTTGCTTACCTTTTGTTTTCCAATCTCCAACATACCACTGCTAATATCCAGACCAATAATTTTATCGGCTTGGGTTTGGGCTAAATTAATGGCAAGATCGCCCGTGCCTGTAGCAATGTCTAAAATGGTTTGTGGCTGCGCTTCTTGTACAATTTTAACAACCTTTTTTCTCCATTTTACGTCAATCCCAAAAGATATTACCCGGTTTAATCCATCATAATCTCCAGATATAGTATCGAACATTTTTGTGATTTGTTCTTTTTTTCCTAAATCACTATCTTTATATGGTTTTACTTTAGTCAAAGTATAAATTTTGGCAAACCTACATATTTTTTTTCACATTAGTTTATTTCAATTACCGTCAGTAGGTTGCCTCTAGTTATTTTTTATTGGAATATTGGACCTAAGAGGAAATATAAGATATTAGTTGACCATGAAGAAACTTGAAAACAAATAATTATATTGAATTATATTACTATTCAATATTTATTTTTGCAGTATATTTGTACTACTTTTTATGATTAATCACAAATGAAAATAATCATTGCTGGAGCTGGTGAAGTAGGATTTCATTTAGCAAAATTATTATCTTACGAATCTCAAGAAATCACGTTAATAGACCCGAATAAAGAGAGTCTAGCTTATGCCGATAACCATCTAGACATACGTGTTATTAAAGGTGACGCCACATCAATTTCTATTTTGCGGGAAGCACGTGTTAGTCAATGCGATTTGCTAATTGCCGTAACCTCTTCAGAAACTACTAATATTACGACCTGTGTTGTGTCCAAACAACTTGGTGCAAAACGTACCATTGCAAGAATTTCTAACACAGAATTTATAAATCATAAGGATGAGGTTGGCTTTACAAAGCTTGGCATTGATGAGTTGATTTCACCAGAATCTTTAGCAGCTTCGGAGATTGAATTACTGCTAAATCAATCAGCTTTTAATGATAGTTATGAGTTTGAAGATGGCGCCTTAACGATGGTTGGATTAAATCTCTCCCGAACGGCTTCATTTGTTGGGAAAACCGTAAAAGAAGCTGCGCAACTTTTTTCCGAAATTCATTTTGTGCCCATCGCCATACAACGTTTTGGGACACAGTACACTATAATTCCAAGAGGTGATACACAACTTAAGGAAGGCGATAATGTAGTTTTTATCACATCGGAAGGTGGTGCCGAAGAACTTTGCAAGCTTACCGGTAAAATGAATACCGAAATTAAGAATGTCATGATTCTCGGCGGTAGTAAAATAGGTTATAAAGCAGCCAGAGATTTAAGTGAGCGCCATATTAATATTAAGCTTATTGAAAAAAACAAAGAACACGCATTCGATCTTGCGGATGAATTGCCCAAAACCTTAATTATTAGAGGTGATGGTCGTGATGTAGATTTGCTTGATGAAGAAAATATTGGCGATATGGATGCCTTTATATCGGTGACAGGTAATTCTGAAACCAATATCATGTCCTGCTTGGTAGCAAAATCTAAAGGGGTTCGGAAAACCATAGCTTTGGTTGAGAATATGGATTATTTTGAACTTTCACATTCCATTGGCATCGATACTTTAATTAATAAAAAGCTTCTAGCGGCCAATAATATTTTTAGGTATATACGTAAAGGCGAAGTTGTTGCCATGACAAAGCTTAACAATATGAATGCCGAGCTATTGGAATTTGAGGTAAAAGCAACATCAAATATTTGTAATAAGATAATTAAAAACGTTGATTTTCCACGATCTGCCATTATAGGTGGTGTTATTCGAGATGGCAAAGGTCACATTGCGCTTGGAGATTTTAAAATTCAAGAAGGCGATCGCGTTGTTGTTTGTTGTTTACCACGTTCTATAAAGCGTGTTGAAAAGATATTTCTCTAATACATGAAGCTTAATTATAAAATAATCTTTCACTTTTTAGGGTTACTGTTATTATTTAATGGCGGTTTTATGCTTTTGTCTTCTCTTGTAAGTTTAATTTATAAAGATGGCGTTACGTTTCAATTATTTCTTTCAGGGATTGTTACGCTTTTAGCGGGTGTTTTTATGATGGTTTTCACAAGACGTCATAAGAAAGAAATAAACAAACGTGAAGGTTATATTGTCGTAACCTTTGGTTGGATTATTATGGCATTATCGGGCACATTACCTTATGTATTTACAGAAACCATTCCGAGTTTTACCAATGCGTTTTTTGAAACCATGTCTGGGTATACTACAACGGGAGCATCCATTTTAAATGATATTGAGTCTGTGCCTAAAGGGGTTTTGTTTTGGCGAAGCTTAACACACTGGATTGGTGGTATGGGAATTATTGTGTTGGCCATTGCCATTTTACCATTATTGGGAATTGGAGGCATGCAGTTGTTTGCAGCCGAAGCACCTGGACCAAGTGGCGATAAACTGCATCCCAGAATTACCGATACAGCAAAGCGTTTATGGCTTATTTATTTTGGTTATACGGTAGCCGAAACAGTTTTACTTAAAGTTGCAGGCATGTCGTTTTTTGATGCTATTAATCATGCCATGTGTACACTTTCAACGGGAGGATTTTCAACCAAAAATGCAAGTATTGCCCATTGGAACGCACAACCCGTGATTCAATACATCATTATGGTATTTATGTTTTTGGCGGGCACCAACTTTGTATTGAGTTATTTCGCCTTTAAAGGAAGAATCCAAAAAATAATTAAAGATGAAGAGTTTAAGTTATACTTTAAGTTTATCATCATTTTTACAGTTATAGCATCACTCATTATTTATTTTAGAGCTGATGTTTCAGTGTCCTCAATTGCACATCCTATGGTTTTGGGTGAAGCCGAAAGTGCTTTTCGTCATGGTCTATTTCAAGTGTTGGCTATTGTAACCACTACAGGTTTTGTAACTGCCGATTATACTTTATGGACGCCATTTTTGTTAGTGTTCTTTTTCGGCCTCATGTTTTTAGGAGGCTCAGCAGGAAGTACGTCTGGAGGCGTAAAAGTGGTACGTCACTTACTTATGATAAAGAATGGCTTTCTGGAGTTTAAACGTACATTACATCCTAATGCAATTTTACCTGTACGCTATAATACCAAAGCTATTTCTGGTAATATTGTTTTTAATATTTTGG
>CAXMOQ010000077.1:0-11833 GCA_964195015.1 uncultured Flavobacteriaceae bacterium
CCCTAATCTTAAATTTCTTCCTAAAGTTGTGTAACGATGCAACTCCTCATAATCTTCGTTAAATAGATTATTCACACCAGCAAATATTTTCAATCGATCTTTAATTAACACATGATTTATATTAAAATTTACCAAGCTATAACTTTCCAGTATTCTATTGGCTGAAAAATCATCATTAAAAAATGGTGATGTTCTGTCGCTGTTATACTGAAAACTTAAAGAAGCAAAAGTGCTTTCACAGAAAGCATAGCCCAAACTAGCATTAACTTTATGTTTTGGAATTCTAAACAGTGTACCATCTTTTTTTTCTGTAAACGTATAATTCGCGGAAAAATCTATATTGTTATTTGGCTTGTATGATAATTCGACCTCAACGCCATTAACTTTAAAGGTGTCCATAAGGTTTTGGTATTCACCGTCGTAGGTTATAAAATCTGTAACCACATAATCTATATAATTATCCTGTTCTCTATTAAAATAAACCACACTAACATCTATTTTTTTACCAAAACCAAAATCCAAACCAACTTCAATGGTAGTGTCTTCTTGTGGTTGCAAATTTATATTCCCAAAGCCTGGTGCAAATAATTGATACAATGAAGGTGTAATAAACGCGGTACTATACGATGTTAACACTTTTAGGGTATTATCATTGAACATAAACACATACGACGGATTTACGTTATAAACAAAATGGCTTCCGTATTCACTATGATTATTCAAGCGAGCTCCTGTGTTTAGGTTTAATCCAAAATCTGATAAATAAGTCAAATTAATATATGGATCGATACTTGTGTCGTTGGCAGTGTCTGAAATAATAGTTGGCACAAAATCACTAAAACCAAATGGAATGCTATAATTATCCATATCGGTTTTTACATAGTTCAAACCTATAATCGTGTAAAATTTATTGTTAAATTTGTACTTGTTAAAAGCGTCAACCACTACCGATTTAGCTTCAAATTTTGTTGGAAACGACGATTCAAAGTCTCTGTTCATATTACTTATAGCTGCATTTATATGAATGCTTCCATTTTGGTAAGTATATTTAGGAGCAATCCCAAAGCGATACTGTTCACTTTTTAAAGTGTTATCGGTATCGGTAAAAAAGAAACTATCGTCATATCCTGTTTTATATTTATCATAAGCTCCAAATACTGTAATATTTAAGTTTTCCGAAAACTCATACCCCAATTTAAAGTTTCCACCAATTTTTGAAAATTGATCACTTTCATTTTCCGATGCAGCTTCTAATGTCCTAATAGCTGACAAACCATCCGTAAATTTGTTGCTAAAGTTTATTAAATAATTGAATTTATTCAATGTTCCATTAAATCCTACACTATTTGTGAAGTCGGCAAAATCCAGGCCTGAATCCTCTTGTGAATTATTTGTTGCCATAAATGACGACAGATTGACTTGGACTTTATTTTTAGAGGGGGTTTTTAAAATAATATTAATCACAGCCGTTGATGCACGATTTCCATATAACGCACTTGAAGCACCTTTTAAAATTTCGATAGATTCAATTTGATCCAATGCCAACAAGTGTAAGTCGAAATTGTTTTCAATTTGGGACGGATCACTTACAGCAACACCATCAATAAGCACTAAAACCTGTCTGTTTTGTCCACCTCTAACATAAACGCCTAGATTCTGTCCAGCATTACTTTGGTTTCCATTAATGCTAATCCCAGATTTAGTATTAATAATTTGGTCAATGGTTTGCCCTTGGCTTCTTTCTAATTCTTCATACGGAATTTTAATAACGGTTTTACCGGAATTTTCCTTTTTAATCTTAAAGCGTGAATCCGTAATCACGACTTCATCTAATTCTTCTACCTTTGTTTCGTCCTGCTCTTGTCCAAAACTAAATAATGAAATAAGCATACATAATACGCCTAAAATACTGGTTTTTTTGTTCATTTTAATGAATAATTAATCGAGAATCGCATGTATATCATACGTAAACTTTTATCCCGAAAGTTTGACTTATTTTTGTTGAAAATGGTAGGTCTCCTGACTTGTTCTATGTTATTGTACCTTCCCAACAATAAAGTCAGTGGTAATTGCAGTTGATAACATCCCTTTTGAGGTGCCGAATCAAGTCCGGCATAAACTTACAGTTGCGGGAACAGTTCTGGTTTTTCACCAGATTCCCTTTTAATCCCGCCGAAGCGGGAACCAAATTTCGATGCGAAAGTAAACATTTTGTATTTTGTTTTAGTTGAAAAACTAAATAATATTACTTTTGGTGCTACAATATTAAACTCTTGAAGAACATATTTCTTTTTATAATACTTATTGCCCTTTTTTCATGTAAAAAGGATGTCAACAATACTGCATCTGAAACTGCTGAAGCGATACCTTTACCATTAAAATATGCTAAAGGTTTTGCTGTTACCGATTTTGGAACTCATAAAATTTTAGAAATTAAAAACCCTTGGCCAAATGCAGAAACAACCTATAAATATATCCTTGTTAATAATGATTCAGAATTAGCACATAAAGACATTAATACAGTTTCCATTCCTATTAAAAATATTGTGGTAACCTCAACCACACATATTCCAGCTTTAGAATTATTAGATGTTGAAAACACTTTGATAGGCTTTCCTGGAAGTGAATATATTTCATCGGAAACCATTCGGCAACGTATTGATAATGGTTATGTAAGAGAGTTAGGGAAAAACGAAGGCATAAACACAGAAGTTTTATTAGAGTTAAATCCCGAAGTGGTTATTGCATTTGGGATTGATGGTAATAACAAAACCTATGAAACCATTAAAAAATCGAATATTCCAGTAATATATAATGGCGATTGGACAGAAGCGTCACCGCTTGCAAAAGCCGAATGGATAAAGTTTTTCGGAGTTCTTTTTAATAAAGAAAAAGAAGCGGACTCCATTTTTAATCACATTGAAAAAAATTACCTGAAAGCTACAAAAATTGCTTCAAATGTATTAAAGCAACCAAGCATTTTAAGTGGTGCCATGCATAAGGATATTTGGTATTTACCGAGTGGCACGAGTACGGAAGCACAGTTCTTAAAAGATGCCAATACAAACTATTTATGGAAAGACTCATCAGGTAGCGGAAGTTTAGCATTAAATTTCGAAACCGTTTACGAACGTGCAAAAGATGCAGACATTTGGTTGAGCCCGTCGAATTATTCAAGTTTGGAAGCGCTTGAAAAAGCTAATGCGCATTATTCGACATTTAAATCGTTTGAGAATAAAACCGTTTATTCATTCACTAATACAACTGGAGAAACTGGTGGAAGTTTATATTTTGAACTCGGCATGGCAAGACCAGATTTGGTGCTAAAAGATATTATTAAAATATGTCATCCGGAATTATTATTAGATTATGAACCTTTCTTTTTTAAACCTTTAGAATAATTGCCAAAAGCAAACACATATAGATTTTCTTTTTTAGTATTGTTCATTGTGCTGATGCTCTGCTTTTTTACAAATATTAGTTTGGGTTCGGTATCTATTCCTCTAAATGACATATTTAAAAGTGTTTTTGGAAGTAATATCGATAATGCGTCCTGGCAGTATATTATTCAAAATTACAGATTGCCAAAAGCATTCACCGCTATTTTAGTCGGTTCAGGATTAGGGATTTCTGGACTGTTAATGCAGACCTTATTTAGAAACCCACTTGCTGGACCTTTTGTACTTGGTATTAGTTCTGGAGCGAGTTTAGGTGTCGCGCTTGTTATTATGGGAGCTTCTGTTTTTGGAGGCGTGTTTTCCACATTACTCATTTCAAAATGGAGTATTGTTATTGCAGCAAGTTTAGGGAGTTTTCTAGTATTATTAGCCGTTATGATGGTTTCTATCAAGGTTAGGGACACCATGGCAATCCTAATTATAGGTTTAATGTTTGCAAGTATTACAGCGGCAGTAGTAAGTGTGTTGGCTTATTTTAGTTCTGCCCAACAATTACAGCAATACATTTTTTGGGGTTTTGGTAGTCTCGGTAATTTATCCTGGAGTGAGCTTCTTATTTTATTTTTAATTTATATCCTTGGCATTACATTGAGTACGTTCTCTATAAAATCGTTAAACACATTACTTCTTGGCGAAAATTATGCAAAAAGTTTAGGCTTGAATATAACGCGAAGTAGGTTGGTAATAATCATAGCTACCAGTTTATTAGCCGGAACTATTACAGCTTTTGCTGGACCCATTGCATTTATCGGTTTAGCCATTCCACACATGACACGACAGATATTTAACACCTCTAATCATAAAATATTATTACCAGCAGTATTTTTGTTTGGTGCCATCGTCATGTTAATTTGTGATAGTATTGCACAATTACCCAATAGTGATTACACCTTACCTATCAACGCAATTACATCATTGATTGGTGCACCTGTTGTGATTTGGTTGTTGGTACGAAAACGTAAGATGATATTTTAACGCAGAGAAAAGAGAAAAGAAAAAAAGACTTGAAATTTCGCCACGATTACACGAATGTTTACGTTTGTCGTTTCATGGTAAAAATTTGATTAAGGTAAAAAAAGATGAAAGAGAAAAGACAAAATATTTTTTACTCAACCTAATGGGATTTGGAATTTTATCATTGATGTTTATAAAAATTTTATTCGTGAATTCGTGGCAAAAAAAATATAAGTGCTAAAAACAAACAAACATATCATCTTAAAAACCCAAAGCCTATCAATAGGTTACAGATCAAAAAAAACGCAAACCGTTGTTGCTTCCAATATTAACATAGAACTCCAAAAAGGGGAACTGGTAGGTTTGGTTGGCGCCAATGGTATTGGAAAATCTACTTTATTACGCACGCTCACAAAAGTGCAACCGGCTTTAAATGGCAATGTGTTTATCAATGAAAAAGCATTAGAACAATACAACGCCATTGACCTCGCAAAAGTCTTAAGCTTGGTACTTACAGAGCAAGTACTATCGAAGAATCTTTCGGTTATTGAACTTGTGGCATTGGGCAGACAACCTTACACCAATTGGGTTGGGAATTTATCTGTAAATGATATTGCGATTATTAACGATGCGATGAGCCAAACGAATATTCAGGCCTTACAACATAAAAAATGTTTCGAGTTGAGTGATGGTCAACTCCAAAAAGTAATGATTGCCAGAGCTTTGGCTCAAGACACCTCATTAATTATTTTGGATGAACCTACCACACATCTGGATATGTACCATAAGGCATACGTATTAAAACTGTTGCAACGCTTGGCACAAGAGACTAGTAAAACCATTCTTTTCTCTTCACATGAAATAGATTTAGCTATTCAGTTATGCGATAAACTTATTGTTATGACCGAAGATAATGTCACTATTGATACACCCGAATATCATATAAAACATGGTCATTTTAACACACTATTCCCAAAGGATCTGATTGTTTTTGATGAGATTACGAAAGCGTTTAGAGTAAAACAGTAAGCAGTATTCAGTCTCTGTTAACAGTTTTAAAATCTTCATAGTTCGAGCTTCCTACTTCCGGCTAAAAAAATTATCTTTGGGTAAATTTGAATTTTAAATGAACGACAATCTAATTTTAATATTTTCTATCCTAGCTTCAGGAGTTATTGGCTTTTTTATTGGCAATACAATTTCAAAACTGAAAAGTAAAAGCGACAAAAGTGCTTTAGAAGAACGTCAGAATCAATCAAACAACACCATTGAAACGTTAAAAAAGGCCATCGGAAATCTAGAGCGCGAACGCGATATGTTGAGAGATGAAAGAGAAGGATTAAATATTGAATTAGCTCAAAAAAATGTTGCATTTGAAAATCTTGAACAGCAAAATTTAAAGCGCGATGAAGAACTTGAACAGCGACAAGAACAATTACGCAAGGATTTCGAATTATTAGCCACAAAGATTCTAGATGAAAAATCGGAAAAATTTACGCTTCAGAATAAAGAAAATATCAAACAGATTTTAAATCCGTTACAGGAAAAAATAAAAACTTTTGAGGACAAAGTTGACCAAACTCAAAAGGAAAGTATTAGTATGCATTCTGCTTTAAAAGAGCAATTATTGGGTTTAAAAGACCTCAACCAACAAATGACCAAAGAAGCAACCAATCTTACCAAAGCCTTAAAAGGTGACAGTAAGATGCAAGGTAATTGGGGCGAATTGGTACTAGAACGCGTGCTTGAAAAATCTGGTTTGGAAAAAGATAGAGAATATTTTGTACAACAAAGTTTCACTTTAGATAATGGTACACGTGTCTTGCCAGATGTTGTGCTTCATCTTCCCGATAATAAAAAAATGATAATCGATTCTAAAGTATCTTTAACCGATTATGAACGTTTTGTAAATACCGATTTTGAAGAACGCGAACAATTCTTAAAGGCACATGTGAGCTCCATTAGAAAACATGTGGATCAACTTTCAGAAAAAAACTATCAAGACCTTTATGATATAGAATCTCCAGATTTTGTACTCATGTTTATTCCTATAGAACCTGCTTTCGCTGTAGCTATAAATGAAGACAATTCACTTTACAACAAAGCTTTTGAAAAAAATATTGTTATTGTAACGCCTTCTACTCTATTGGCAACATTACGAACTGTTGATACTATGTGGAATAATGAAAAACAACAACGGAACGCCATAGAGATTGCGCGGCAGGCCGGTGCTTTATATGACAAGTTTGAAGGTCTTGTAACAGATTTAACAGGTGTAGGGAAAAAAATTGATGCTGCCAAAAATGATTATTCTTCGGCAATGAATAAATTGGTTGATGGCAAAGGAAACTTAATCTCAAGTATTGAAAGGATAAAAAAGCTTGGAGCCAAAGCCAAAAAATCACTTCCTGAAGTTATTTTAAAACGTGCAGAAGAAGACCAATAAAACAATGAGAATGTTTAAAAATATAGAAGATTCGCGAATAACCATATCAGAATTAATGCTTCCATCACATTCTAATTTTAGTGGTAAAATTCATGGTGGTTATATTTTAGACCTAATGGATCAAATCGCTTTTGCTTGTGCATCAAAACATTCTAGGTATTATTGTGTAACAGCATCCGTAGAAAAGGTTAATTTTTTAAACCCTATTGAAGTTGGTGAGTTGGTCACAATGAAAGCATCTATTAATTATGTTGGAAGAACATCGATGGTTGTTGGCATTCGTGTTGAAGCAGAGAATATTCGCACCGGCGTTATAAAGCATTGTAACTCATCGTATTTTACTATGGTTGCAAAAGACGACGATGATAATCCAAAAGAAGTTCCTGGTTTAATTTTATCAAAAAGGGAAGATGCCAGACGTTTTGCAAAAGTGATTACCCGAAACGAAATTATCAAACTACGCAAAAGTGAATTTACCAAAAAAAATTTCAATCTTGATGAATATATCGATATTTTAAAAAAACATAATGTAAAAGTTGAACTTTCTAATATTTTATAAAACGCGCTGAATAAGATATCGATTAGCTAAAACGTCCTACTTAAATTAAATCCGAAATAAATATTTCCATCAGACCAATCGCCAGTAGCTTGACCTAAAAAGCCATTGGTATTCATGGGTTGTGCATTGGTGAAATGCATTTGAAACACATGGCCTCCAGTTTCTAAATCTACACCTATAGACAACGGATTTTTAAATGGTGAGTCGCTTGCCCTGTTTAAATGCCAGCCATAATCAGCATTTAAAGACCAGCGTTTGCCAAGCTTGTAGCGTGCTCCAAAACCTAAAGCGAACTGCGAATTATCCTGATCATCTACAACTACATAATTATCATGAAAAAAAGTAGGCGCCAATTCAACAGAAAAATTCGTGTTTATTTTTCTAGATATTAATAGTTGAGCTGTATATCCTAAACGGTGCTTAAACTCAAGTTTCGGTAAATTATCTTTATCTAAAGCTGTATTAATTAAGATTGCATTAAATCCAACAATGGTAAAAGGAAATCCGTTGTCTTGTTGTCGTAATAATCTATATTTTAAAGACCCTTCATAAATTTTTTGATATGAACTGCGTGATACCCCAATATTAATATTTTCCGAAATGCCATACACGAAATTTAAACGGGTTACAGCGTCATCAAGTCCAAAAAAACTGTCAAAACCATTTTCAATACTTCCAAACCTGTGAGAGACAATAAGTGTAAACTCTTTATTTGCGACTAGTTTTGTAGATTCAAAATTTACAATTTTTAATGCTTTAAATGTTGCTGTTGTATAATTTGTTGTTATAGAGTCTGTATCGATTTCATCAAGCAAGTCGTCTTGGGAAAACGTAAGTAGTGGCATGCACAGAAAAATGATGTAGATATATTTCATCAGTTTATATTTATTGTTTTTTAATCGTCAGATGCAATTCGCATAGTAAACATCTCGGTTGGTATCTAAATGTTCAATTATGCCCATTTCATATTAATTTTATTCTTTAAATTTCATTTTTTAATTACACTTTAATTTTTACCAAATTAATCAATGAGTACACATTGATCAAGTCTAACTTGCTCCAGCAAGTCATCATAACCAATACATCGTCCTTTTATTTTTAGCCTATCATTGACTTTGTTCTTAAAAATTATCTTATCGCCAAATTGGCAAAGCACGGCGTCATCTAAAGTGATATCATACTCATTAATCTCTGAAATATTCCCATCAATAAGAACAGTTTTGTCTAAATACAACTTAGCAGATACAACGGGTTTTAATGAAAACTCATTAAAGAAGTCTTGTGATGACATAACATACGCTACTTCCTCCTTCTCTATATTTCTATGCTCCTGATATAAATAGTTATAGGCTATAAAAAAAATAATGATTAGTGAAACCGCAATAATAATAATTTTTTTAACCATATTATTGTATATACAAATGTTAAGTTCTGATTAATTAATTAAATTTAAGTAATTTTATAACAAAAGATAATTTTTATGAAAAATAATTTCAAACTATACTGCTTGGCCTTGTTAGTTTTTATTCTGTTTTCTTGTACAAATGCAAGCGAAAGTGATTTAATAGATACGCAACCTATACCTGTTCAAACCACTTACGATAATGATGTCAAAATTATTATTGATAATAATTGTCTTAGCTGTCATATACAACCTCCAGTGAATGGTGCTACTATACCTTTACTAATATACAATAATGTTAAAAACGCTGTAGAGAACAGTAATTTAATAGGGAGAATTTCTGCACAAGCAGGAGATTCTGGAGCTATGCCATTTGGTGGCCTTAGATTGCCTCAACATTTAATCGATATTATAATTGCCTGGGAAGCGGATGGCTTATTGGAGAATTAACCATTATTAAAAAATCTTGGCAATGTTTTTGTTTTAATCTATTAAATTATAAATATTGACGCTATGAAAAACATAATTTATATTATTACTTTATTTAGCTTATGTACGTTCGCTCAAAACAAATACCTCACAAAGACAGGAATTATCGAATTTGAAGCTTCGGTACCATCTTTTGAAGCCGTTGAAGCAAAAAACAAAGCTGTTACTGCAATCATAAACGGAGATAATGGTGAGTTCGCGGCTTTAGCTCTTATAAAGGGTTTTCGTTTTAAAAATGCTCTTATGGAAGAGCATTTTAATGAGAACTATGCAGAATCAGATATATATCCGAAAGCAAAATTTAAAGGAAATATCATTGATTTTTCAATTGATTCATTAACCAAAGAGTCCACTTCATTTTTTATTCATGGCGAATTAGAATTTCACGGAAAAACAAAAATACTAAAAGATATCGCTTTAGATATTACTTTCGATAACGATGTCATAAAGATTACGGGTGAATTTTTGGTTAATGCTTCAGGCTTTGATATTAAAATCCCAAAAATTGTAAGTAACAAGATTGCAAACGACATAAAAGTATCTTTCGAGTTTGAACTCAAAAAGAAATAAGAACGAAAATATGGTTTAGTAAAGATTTGCCAATTAAAACTAATTGCTTGTGAACGCACTAAAAACATTACTTTATTTTTCAATCTTCAATTATCCTTTAAAAAAGGATGAAATTTACATGTTCTCTAATTTAGAGAGCGAAGTGTTTTTAGATATAGAGTTATCCAGACTTTTAGAAAAGAATGCCATTTTTAAAATTAATGATTATTATCTGTGTGAAAGTGAAATTAATTTAATAAAAAGAAGAATTGATGGTAATAAAATGGCAAAAAGCATATTTCCAAAGGCAATAAAGGTATCGAATTTTATTGCAAAATTCCCTTTTATTGAGGGCGTTGGGATATCTGGAGCACTATCTAAAGGATATCATGACGAAAAAAGTGATATTGATTTTTTTATAATTACAACTCCCAATAGATTATGGATTGCGCGAACACTTCTTATTTTATACAAGAAGATTTTTTTATTAAACTCGAAAAAATATTTCTGTGTTAATTATTTTATTGCAAGTGACACACTAGAAATTGCTGAAAAAAATAGGTTCACAGCAACCGAATTAATTACTTTAATTCCAATGTGTGGTCAAACTATATTTCAATCTTTTTATAATAAAAATCAATGGGCAAACAAATATTATCCTAATTATAATAAAAATGGTTATGAGATTGTAACTTTAGAAAAACCACATTTAAGCAAGCTTATTGAGTCCTTATTAAAAAGATCCTTTGGAGATTTTTTAGATTCATTTTTTTTAAAATTAACGTACAGAAAATGGAAAAGAAAATTTAAAACTTTAGATGAAGAAAATTTTAAGGTAGCAATGAAATCTACTAAAAATGTTTCAAAACACCATCCTCAAAACTTTCAAAAGAAAGTCATTGATGCATTAAATGAGAAGTATTCTAAAGTTCAAAAAATACACGATATAACTTTAGAACCTGAGCATGCTTGATATTGTATTTTCTCACTCATATTATTACAAATTTGATCCCAAGCAATGGAAGAATAAGACACCTTATCCTCCACTTGGGACAATTTATGCAGCGTCCTATTTAAGAGAAAATGGATATAATGTTGGTTTATACGATTCTAACCTTTTAGATAGTCCTTTTAAAATAAAATCGTATTTGGAGCTTCATAAACCCAAAACATTTGTTATTTACGATGACGGTTTTAATTACCTAACTAAAATGTGTCTCACAAAAATGCGGGAGGCTGCATTTGAAATGATTAAAATAGCCAAAACATTAAAATGTCGTGTCATAGTATGCAGTTCTGATTCTACTGATCATTATGAGAAATACTTAAGTGTTGGTGCAGATTATATAATCCAAGGTGAAGGCGAAATTACACTTAAAGAATTGATGGATACCATTGAGAGTGGCAATGATGTTTCTAAAATTCAAGGCATTGTGTACAAAAATGAAAATGATATCATAGTAAATCCTAAACGGGCTGTATTAAAAAATTTAGATGACTTTCCGCTTCCTGCCTGGGATTTAGTAGATATTGATTCTTATAAAAACATATGGAAATCTGGTGAGAACGAGTTTACCCTTAATATAGCTACTACTCGGGGTTGTCCCTTTAAATGTAATTGGTGTGCAAAACCAATTTATGGTAACCGATACAACTCACATTCTCCAGAATACATTACAAACCACATAAAATATTTAGTTGAAAAATTTGATGTCCACCGTTTTTGGATGTGTGATGATATTTTTGGATTAAAACCAAATTGGGTTCAACAGTTTAATCAAGAACTCAAGAAAGAGAAACTTAAAATCTCCTATTACATTCAAAGCAGAGTTGATTTGCTTTTAATTGACGATACAATTGACGCCCTATACGAAAGCGGTTTAGAAGAAGCTTGGGTTGGCGCAGAAAGTGGTTCTCAATCCATTTTAGATGCTATGGATAAAGGTACAACTGTTGCTCAAATTTATAAAGCCACA
>CAXMOQ010000077.1:11864-12132 GCA_964195015.1 uncultured Flavobacteriaceae bacterium
GGAAACAATAAAAATGATTAAGGTCTTACAACCGGACAATCTAGGCATTTCAGTTTCATATCCGTTACCAGGAACTAAATTTTATGAAAAAGTGAAAGACGACCTAAAATTAAAAGCAAATTGGACTGATTCCGACGACTTGGAAATGATGTTTAAAGGAACATTTAACTCTAAATACTATAAAAAGTTACATAGATATGTACATAAAGAATATCGGAAAAGCCAGGCAATAGTTCATTTCAAGACGCCTTTTACTAATATATCAATC
>CAXMOQ010000078.1:0-12109 GCA_964195015.1 uncultured Flavobacteriaceae bacterium
TATGTTGGTATAATATAGCCTATCTTTCAATCGTTCTATAAATAAGTGCTTTTCTTTGGGTGAATTAATTCTAGTTTAATTTTTTTCCAAACTTTAGTTCTAATAGTGCATGAGAAATTTATTAATTAAAATAAAAGCCATATCAAACACCCTAAATTTTCAAAAGAAACAGGTATTGATTTTTCAAAAACTTTAAGAAAAAAGGTAAAAACCTATTTCAAAACAAATGAACTTAACAAACATGCCAACAACAGTATGATTGGTAAGACGATATTAATGCTGACAATATTTTTTACACCATTTCTAATAATAAATTTAGGAATCGTTGCAAATACGTGGATTCTTTTTTTACTATATATTATTAGTGGTCTTGGAATGGCCGGAATTGGAATGAGTGTCGCACATGATGCGATTCATGGGTCATATTCGAAAAATCGAAAAATCAATACCTTTATTGGATACACTTTTAATTTAATAGGAGCCAATGCCACAGTATGGAAAATCCAACACAACGTGCTTCATCATACCTATCCTAATATAGAACATGCCGATGATGATATTAATGCACCATTTTTCCTTCGATTTTCACCGCATGCTAAAAAGTATTGGACTCACCAATTTCAACATATCTATATCTGGTTTTTTTATGGATTATCTACTATCTCATGGATCACAACAAAAGACTTTGTTCGAATAAATCGATACCATAAAATGGGGTTTTTAGTTAATAAAAACGAATTCAGAAATGCCGTTGCAAGCATTGCAGCATGGAAGATTTTATACTATTCTTTTGCCCTCATTATGCCGCTAATTATAGTAGATCTACCATGGTGGCACATCGTATTGGCATTTTTAAGTATGCATTTTTTTACAGGACTATTAATTAGTATAGTTTTTCAGGTTGCCCATATAATGCCAAGTTCCGAGTTTCCACTTCCCGATGAAGATGGCCTTATAGCTGGAGACTGGTATACGCATCAATTCGCAACGACATCTAATTATTCGCCACGTTCTAAAGTTTTTACCTGGCTTATAGGTGGGCTGAATTATCAAATAGAACATCATTTATTACCAGAAATTTGTCATGTACACTATAAGAAATTATCTAAAATTGTGAGCGATACAGCCAAAGAATACGGTATGCCTTATAATTCCAACCGAACTTTTTTTACGGCTATTCGAGCTCATGCTAAAATGCTTCGCCAGTTAGGAAATATGCAGCAAATACCAGAATAATGCTATGATAAATCTGATGAAATACTCGATTTATGGGAATCGCCATTTCCTATTCCGAAGATCTAAAAACCATTCGATTATAGTTAAAAATTTATCTGTTTTGCATATAAGAGAATGCAGTATTCTATAATGCATCCATTTAACGCCAAAGTGTACGTGTATCTTCGAGGTTACTTCCATTGTCAATAAAAACAGCAGACAACAAAGTACTGTGGTAAAAAACAAGTAAAAACTCATTAATTTTTCACTAAAGCACTTCGGTAATCTTGATCGTAAACCAATCCTGATTTTGCAATTGCAAATGCCTGTTTTAAGAGTTTATTACAAACTGCTATCAAGGCTAGCTTTTTACTCTTCCCTTTGGCAACTATTCGATCATATAATGCTTTGCAAGCTTTGTTGTACTTACAAGCATTAAAACTGCACATGAACAATAAATTTCTCAATTTTTTATTGCCTACTTTACTAATTCTACTTCGTCCATTTACACTACTGCCACTCTGTCGAATAATTGGTGTCAATCCTGAATAACTACACAGTTCTTTTGCGCTATTAAATCGCTCAAATCCATCTGTTAATACGATTAAGGTTGTCGCTGTTTTTACGCCTATCCCTGGTACCGTTTTTATGCGGGTTAATAAATCTTGATGAGTAGATTTTACTGTTTTTAAAAGCTTTTCTTCTAAATTGTTTGTCTCTTTTTCAAGATGTTTTAATAGTCGTTTTAAAGACCTTACTACAGCTAAACTAGGATTCCCTAATGTAACCTCTCCATGAATCTTGTTTTTTAGCATGGTACCCTGTTTTGTATACACATCAAGAGTTCTAATGATTTGTAAACATTCTAATTGTTGTTTTGAGTGTCCTTTCCATAGCTTTAAATCTACTTGCTTAGCATATTCACAAATGAGTTTTGAATCACTCTTATCGGTCTTGATTTTTGATAATTTCATCTGGATAAATCGTTTCACAGATAGTGGATTCTCTACAGACACTTTAAATCCTTCTTCTTGCAAATAATAAGCTAATTTATAGTGGTAATAACCGGTCGCTTCCATAACACAATGACTCATTTCATTTAATGCTTTTTTGAACTGCTTAAAACCCTTGTAATTGTTTTCAAATTGATGGTGATTACTCTTTGAATCCGTAACATCAAACACATCTTTGCTAATGTCGATCCCAAAATATAGTGTATCTTTATTCATAAGTAAAAAAGTTTTTAAAATCACTAGCTACCCAAGTTTCAACGACTTAAAATCGAGGTCTTAATGCCTCACAGAACTGTACGAAATCTGTGTAGAAAAGAGTGGGGATTAACTATGTTGACGAGATCTAATGTCTCTACGTGTATACTAACCTTAATCCTCTCTTTGGTGATTTTGATTTATAACTAAATTTATAAAATGTAAACTTAAGACGTGTATAAAACATAGCTATTACAGGCTCTACCAAAGGTTTTTACTCGTTTAGTAAGACCGCCAAATTTTTAAATTTGGCTTTTAAGACTGATAAGTTAAAAACAAAATATAAAAATTCGGCTCTGTGTTAATCCGAAAAGTTAGTGTCTTTTTACACGCTACGTTTCATACACAAACCGTTACCTGCAATAAGAGCAAGGACACCGATATAAAAAATCTTCTGCATAAATGAGAATTGAGGTAAAGAAAATAGCGACACTCACAGGTCATAGCGACTCAGTATATGCTTTAGATAAAGGAATAGTTGAACATCTTATTTTCTCTGGTAGTGGCGATAAGATAATCGCTCAATGGAATTTAAAAACATTTCAAGACGAAAAATTTGTAGCTAGTTATCCTACCGTTTTATATTCTATTTGTCACATTCCCGAAAAACAATTATTACTGGCAGGAACTTCAGATGGCAATGTTCATATATTAGATTTAGAAAAGAAAGAAGAAATAAAAATTCTAAAAAACCATACTTCTCAGATTTTTAATATTAGGTATTCTATTGAAACCAATTGCATTTATACAGCTGGTGGAGACGGTAACTTTGCAATTTGCTCACTTGACACCTTCGCCTTAATCAAGATTGAAAAACTATGTAATGAAAAAGTACGAGATATTGATTTTAATTATAAGACTTCTGAAATAGCTGTTGCTTCAGGAGATTGCAACATTCGTATTTTTGACCTAAAAACATTACTGGAAAAAAAGGTCTTTGTTGGACATCGGCTTTCGTCAAATGTTGTGCGCTTCAGTCCTGATGGAAAATTCCTTTTAACGGGGGGTAGAGATGGTCATTTGAACATCTGGCAAGTTGGACATTATGAGAAAATAAAATCAATTCCTGCTCATGATTGGGCGATTTACGATATTGCATACAGCCCAAATTCTAACTTATTTGCTACGGCTAGTCGTGACAAAACATTAAAAATTTGGGATTCGAAAACATTTCAACTATTAAAAGTGATTAACAAAGAAAAATATGATGGACACCTATATTCTGTAAATAAATTAATTTGGAGCACCTACAATAATTATTTGATTTCTGCAGGGGACGATAGAACTATTATAATATGGGAAATAAATTTAAATATGATCTCATGAACCAAATGACAGTTGCAGAAAGTTAGATCAAATGCAAGGTAATCTCTAAGTTATAATGCATTTTCAAGGAGAACACCGACCGAATATATGTTAAGCTTAAAGCTGGACTTACTATATTAGACTGGACATAAAGATGCGAGATTTAGAGTTACATAAATTAGCTTTGAATCATGAAAAAAAGAAACAGAAATTACAGTTTGTCATTTAAGCAAAAGGCAGTAGAATTAAGTTATGCCCGAGGCAATATAAAACAAGTATGTGAAGAATTAGACATTCCTTATTCGGTATTGCACCGTTGGCGAAAAGAATCACAAGATTATGGTAAGAACAGTTTTCCAGGTCGAGGCAAGCCAAAATTAACGGATGAGCAAAAAGAAATAGCTCTATTAAAACGTCAGTTAAAAGACGTCTCAGAAGAACATGAGATATTAAAAAAGGTGGTGAGCATCTTCTCCAAGAGCGACAAGTAAAGTTTAGGTTTATAAAACATCATAAATTTAAGTTTACAGTTGAGAAGATGTGTAAAGTTTTAAAAGTAAGTACTAGCGGGTATTATAATTGGTTAAAGGCTAAGGTTTCGAAACTTTGGTTATATAATCAAGAACTTTCAGAGCTTATTCATTGTATTTTCAAGGATAGTTTTGAAAGTTATGGAGCACCAAGAATCAAAATGGCATTAGAAAAGTTAGGACATTATATTTCCAGACCTAGAGTAGCTAGATTAATGAAAGCTAATAGTTTATTTGCAAGGAGGAAACGTAAATTTAAGATAACCACAGATAGCAACCATAAATACCCCGTTGCTGCTAATATTTTAAATCAAAATTTTAAAGTATCTAGAGTAAATCAAGTATGGGTGTCAGATATCACTTATATAGAAACCAAACAAGGGTGGATGTATTTAACTGTTATTATTGATTTATTTAATCGAAAAGTAGTTGGTTGGTCTATGAGCAATAATTTAACGACAGAGGATACTATAATATCCGCATGGAATATGGCTGTCAAATCTAATATCATTACAGAAAAACTTATTTTCCATTCAGATAGAGGTTCTCAATATGCTAGTTATACTTTTACAGATATTATAAAAAGTTATGAGGGCTTAGTAATACAATCTATGAGTCGAAAAGGTAATTGTTGGGATAATGCAGTAGCAGAATCTTTCTTTAAAAGCTTAAAAACAGAATGGGTGTATAAACACAAATACAATTATAGGTCACAAGCTGAATTATCAGTCTTTTCTTGGATTGAAACTTGGTATAATAAAAGGAGGATACACTCAACTTTAGGGTATAAAACTATTAACGAATTTGAAACTGAAATGTATAACCAAAACGTAGCTGCTTAAATCTCGCAATTAATTGTCCAGTTTTTTGTTGCAAGTCCACTATCCGACGGTACCGCCTTCTGGCTGCTAAAATGAGGAAGGGATTTTGGTAAAAATGATGCACTGTAATTTCTGTTTCTTTTTTTCATGGTTCAAAGCTAATTTATGTAACTCTAAATCTCGCAACCTTATGTCCAGCCTAATATAGGATGTCCAAATTTCTAAAGAAGCCATTTAAAGACAACGTAATAAGTTTTATTAAAAAAATGAAGAAGAATTTATCTTTTTTACTAAATTGTATCGGATTAATTTCATTGTGCTCAATGAATAGTTCATTTAACTAAATACTTGTAAATGTCTACAAAAACAACAGTTGTTATTAACGTCAAAGGATTTGCAAAAACTTTACGTAATGACAATTGGTGGCTTTATCCTGGTCTTGTAGTATTTGGGCTAACATGTTTTTTGATTTACGGATTTTGGTCGGCTTGGCAAGCAGATTTTTATTGGTATAGTGCCGGACAAGAAGGATTTGGCGGATATCTCGCTCCTTTCTATTCTCCGCTGCTTTTTATTAAGGAAGGTGTCGAAGGAGCCGCACCAATGGCTCATTCCATTTTTGGAGCCTGGCCTTCTTGGTGGCCTAATTGGATTCCACCATCACCATCACTTCTAATTTTGGCAATTCCTGGAATATTTAGATTTACGTGTTATTACTACAGAAAAGCTTATTACAGAGCATTCACCGGAACTCCACCTGCCTGTGCTGTTGGCGCTTTACCACGTAAACGAAAAGCAGGATATAAAGGAGAAACAGGACTTATGGTCGTTCAAAATGTACATCGCATTACCATGTACTTCGCGGTAATATATATCATTGTATTTTTTTATGATGCCTATTTGTCATTTTTCAGAGGAAGTGAATTTGGTCTTGGTCTTGGAAGTATCTTATTACTAGGAAATCCCATTTTATTAACCTGCTATACTTTTGGTTGTCACTCCATACGCCATCTTGTAAGTGGAAGTAGGGATTGCTATTCGTGTGGTTTAAGTGGGAATATAGCGCATAAAAATGGAAAGATCGTTGGTTGGCTCAACCGCCGCCATGAACTATTTGCCTGGCTAAGTTTAATATGGATAATGATTGCCGATTTCTATATTCGAATGGTTTCAATGGGATATATAACCGACCCTAATACATGGGGTTTTTAAATGAAAAACTTATGTTAGACATATCCGAAATAAAAACCATTGAACACGATGTACTTATTGTTGGAGCTGGAGGAGCAGGATTAAGTGCAGCTATCGAAGCTTCAAGTCACGGCATGAGTACTGGTATTGTGATGAAATCACTTTTAGGGAAGGCGCATACCGTAATGGCTGAAGGTGGTATGGCTGCAGCATTAGGAAATGTAGATGCACGCGATCATTGGAAGATTCATTTTCGGGACACCATGCGCGGCGGAAAATTTCTTAACGTATGGCGAATGGCCGAACTTCATGCGAAACTCGCACCAGAGCGTGTGAGACTTTTGGAAGAATGGGGAGCCGTTTTTGATCGCACAAAAAGAGGATTAATAAATCAGCGCAATTTTGGTGGTCATAGATATCCCAGATTGGCGCATGTTGGAGATCGTACCGGATTAGAAATGATTCGTACTTTACAAGATCATGGCATTCATCAGGGAATTGAAGCCTATATGGAATGTACAGCCTTGGATTTGCTTAAAAATGAAAAAAACGAAGTTTGTGGAGTAGTATGTATGTGGCGGGAAACAGGAACCTTCACCATATTTAAAGCTAAGTCCATCATATTTGCAACCGGCGGTGGTGGAAAAGCTTGGGATGTTACATCAAATTCATGGGAGTACACAGGTGATGGTTACGCTTTAGCTTACGAAGCAGGCGCAGAACTTATGGATTTAGAGTTCAACCAGTTTCATCCAACTGGAATGGTTTGGCCGCTCTCTGTGAAAGGTCTTTTAGTAACAGAAAGTGTTCGCGGAGAAGGAGGCATCCTTTTAAATAGTGAAGGCACTCGATTTATGTTCAATTATATTCCAGAACGTTTTAGTTCGGAAACGGCAGATACTGAAGAAGAAGCCGCAAGATGGCTTGCTGGTGATTCCAATGCCAGACGTCCTCCAGAATTATTAACCAGAGATGTTGTAGCGAGGGCAATTAATGAAGAGGTTAAAGCAGGAAGAGGTTCAAAACATGGAGGTGCTTATCTTAATATAGCGACACAGCGATCAGCTGAAGATATTAAAAAGAAATTGCCTTCTATGTACCATCAATTTAAGGTTTTGGCAGAATTAGATATTACAAAAGAACCTATGGAAGTAGGCCCGACCTGTCATTATTTTATGGGTGGAATTCGTGTGGATGCCAATACAACTATGAGCTCTGTCCCTGGATTATTCGCCTGTGGAGAATGTGCAGCTGGAATGCATGGCGCCAATCGCTTGGGAGGAAATTCATTATCAGACCTTTTGGTATTTGGGTATCTAGCGGGAAAAAATGCCGTTGAATTTGCAAAAAATAAAACAGCTCATTCCGAAATTGATGAAGAACAAGCGCGCAGAATAATTAGAAATGCTACAAGCATATTAAACCGAGAATCCGGTGCGAATCCTTATCTGTTACACGAGCAGTTGGAACAAAATATGCAAGTGAATGTAGGAATCATTCGATCAAAAGATGAACTCGACAAAGGAATTAATCAGCTTGAAAAAATAAAGGATGCCTATAAAACTGTAAAAGCAAAAGGATCCAGTCAATTTAATCCCGGTTGGCACGAGGCAATAGGGTTGCGCAACTTGTTAATTACAGCTGAAGCTGTGGCGCGAGCCGCAAAACTTCGGGAAGAAAGCAGAGGAGCTCATACTCGATCTGATTTTCCCGGAGAGCAAAAGAAATGGCTTAAATACAATATTATATCCAGAAAAGGAGCGGATGGTGCTATGCAATTGAATAAAGTAGAACGCCCAACGCCTAATCCAGAATTAGTGCGCATTGCAGAATCTTCAATTGAAGATCTTGAAAAAGAAATTGTGGAGGAAAGAAAACAAACGAATAACTAATTTATAAAATCAATTTTGAAGGTAAGCGAATAGACTATGGCAACACGTAAATTTAAAATCTATAGAGGCGATAATGAAAACGGAGAGCTTGTCGATTTCGAAGTCGAGGTAGCAGAGGGAATGGTCGTTCTTGATGTGGTTCATAAGATTCAAGCGGAGCAGGCGAATGATTTAGCTGTCAGATGGAATTGTAAAGCTGGTAAATGCGGGTCGTGTAGTATGGAAATAAACGGTAAGCCCAAGTTGTCTTGTATGACAAGAATGAACGAGTATAGACCAGATGAAATCATTACCGTAACTCCAATGAAAACATTTCCCGTCATTAAAGATTTAGTGACCGATGTGTCCTGGAATTATATTCAAAACAAAAGAATAAAACCCGTTAAGCTTGCTCCAGAATCTAAAACGGAAAAGGGCTATGTTATGTATCAGGAAGATGTGGATCGTGTTCAAGAATTCCGAAAATGCATTGAGTGTTATTTATGTCAGAACGTATGTCATGTACTCCGCGACCATGATAAAAAAGACAAGTTTGTTGGTCCTCGATTTATGATTCGCGTAGCTAGTCTCGAAATGCACCCTTTAGATATAGAGGATAGAATTCCAGAACTAAAAAACGAATTTGGTTCAGGGATGTGTAACATTACTAAATGTTGTACCGAGGTGTGCCCAGAGCACATTAATATTACAGATAATGGAATTATTCCGCTTAAGGAACGCGTGGTGGATAGATTTTATGATCCCGTAACTATTTTAGGGCGTAAAATATTTGGTGCAAAAAAGAAAAAACTTCCACCTTTGAAGCCATAGATTACACATCCAGGAATGGTTGTATTTGATGTTCATCTTGAGAAGGTTTAAGATTGAATTCCTGAATTCGTCTTACACAAGCGTTCCATCTTAAAACAGCATCTTGATTACCTTCTGGTTGAATCTTTTCGGCATCTTCGAAAAATTTCATAGCAGTGCGGTAATGTTCATAAGCAATATACTTAACACGAGGTGTGTTACGCGACAAACTAGTCTTACCCAAACGCTCCGCAATAATACCGCGATAATACTTTTGTTCATACGCACTCTTTAGTTGAGTACAAAGTTCTTTAGCATCAGCAGAATAAGATGAACCCCTTTCATTACCGAATTGATCAGTAATAGCCAAAATAAGATATAGAATAGCACGTTGGTGATTTGGTTTAACCTTCAGAATATCTCTGCAAATACTTTCAGCTTGCCAAGGTTCATTTAGCAAACGATAATGTTTTGCTCTAATTAAAGCTTTGGGAATAGAATTTTTGGAAAGTGGTTTGAGTTGTAGCATAGCAAAAATATTTAATGACCGACCGGAATTGTCTAAAACATGAATGTACGAATTTATTGGTAGATATTATAAAAATGAGTTTCAATTTTTCGAACGAACTTTATTGAATTATATGGTTAGTTCAATTAATAACCACTGATGCTTTAATTGTGGAGCTTCAGAAATAGGAGTTTTTAATGATCCCTAAAATAAAACCAGCAATTCTAAATTTTAGAACTGCTGGTTTTTAACTATATTTTAAATACTGTTCTAGTTTTAAAGAGAACAAACTGATTTTTTGTTAAAATTGAGCTCAACATCTTCTTCAATGTCTACCAATACAATTTTACTCCAATCTAAATCGTCTTTACCCTTTAAGACATTAAAACCTTTTGGCAAATAGCTTTTAGTATTAAAATTAATGGCTATGTCTTCCTCTATTTCAACCAATTCAATGGTATTCCAATCTACGTTATCTTTTCCTTTTAAAGCATTGAAGCCTTTTGGCAAATACTTTTTTGTGTCAAAATTAATATGAACCTCTTCTTCCATTTCAACAAGATCAATGGTATTCCAATCCAGATCGCCTTTTCCTTTTAAGGCATTAAAGTTCTTTGGTAAAAATTGTTTTGTGTCAAAATTAAGTTCTACTACTTCTTCAATTTCAATAATGGCAATAGCACTAAAATCTAAATCGTCCTTTCCTTTTAAAGCATTGAAACCTTCTGGTAAGTAGTTTTTAGTATTGAAGTGAATGTTTACTTCTTCTTCAATCTCAACAACTTTAATTGCGCCAACTTCTAAATTGCCAGTATCAAGGTTTTCGTTGTTAGTGAAAAGAATCTTACTTAAAGAACATTCTTCGAAGTTTTTGGTTTTACATTCTGAAAGTGTGTCAGAAGTTTTGTCGGTATTAGCAGTCGCATTAAGCGTAAGCAACATACTAAATAATAAAGCTAATTTATACATGATATTTTGGTTTTTAGTTTTGATGATTGTTTTGGTTTTTGTTTATATATGTATTGACGTTAGCAAAACAGAATTGTTACAAACGTTTAGAAATGTTTAACACTTAAATCTTCATTTTATATTTTTTTTAAGATAGAATATTCTAAATGTTAATTTTTTAAGAATTTAGGGAAGGATAGACTGCATCTGGTTTCTGAAGATTTCAAACTTAATTAAGTCGTTATGATGCCCATTTTCAATCACAGTGAATTTCGTTTGTTTTTGCGGTGCTACTTCAAATAATTTATTGGCAGAATCATATTGAATTACAGCATCATCAGTGCCATGAAACATATAAATTGGGCATGTAACATCCTGAATAAACTCATTAGCGGGGAATTTATATTTCAAAAAATATCTAGCTGGAAAAATAGGAAATCTGGAATAGGCGACATCGGCCATATTGTAATACGGTGTTTCTAAAATAAGTTGCTTCGGTTTATTATTTGCTGCTACATAGGTTGCAATTCCTGTTCCAATAGATCTGCCATATACCGTTATTTTATCTTCACTATATCTATCTTTTAAATAGTCATAGCAGAACTGTGCATCGCTATATAAAGCTGGTTCACTTAATGCTCCTGTACTTTTTCCGAAAGTTCTGTAATCCATAACAAGAACATCATAGTCTTTATCGGCAAAATATTCGGTTGTTTTTCCCCAACGCGATAAATCTCCTGCATTGCCATGAAAATATAGAACAACTCCTTTAGGATTTTCTACTTTAAAATGCAATGCGTTGACAACTGCCTTTTCATCGGTATTTAAAAATAGCTCTTCAAAATTGTGTGCAAATTCATATTTGTAATCTTGTGGCAGAACACTTGGTAGAAATAGAATTTTTTCTTGAAAAAAAAACAAGAATGCTCCAACTAAAAAATATAAGGCACCAAGGAATAAAAGTGCCCTTTTAACCGTTTGCTTTATTTTTTTTTGACGAATGAATAACATGAATACTTGTGGTTTTTAAATCGATTGACTTTGGTTTTGAATTTAAAATATCATCCAACATACCGTGATACGATTCAAAATTATTTAAGTTCTTATGCCCGCCGCCAATAACGGTGTGCAGCTTTGTTAATTTGGGATTAATTTGAGATAATTTAACGCTGGTTTTATACGGGATTAATTTATCGTGGGTGCCATGAATGATATGAATTGGGCATTGTACATACTTTAACCATTTATAGGTTGGTAACGGATATTTCATTAAAACCGATAAAGGCATAAATGGCATATAACGTGCCGTAACCTTGGTTAAACTATAATAAGGTGCATCAAGAATTAACATTCTGGGATGATTCATTGAAGCCAGTTTTGTTGCAAATCCAGAACCCAGAGAACGTCCATAAAGAATAATATATTTTTCATCAATGAGTTCCTTGAGTTTATTATAAACCACTTGCAAGTCGCGTTTTATGGCTTTCTGCGAACGACGTCCGGTGCTTTTTCCAAACCCGCGATAATCTACCATAAACACATTGTAATTATGTCTGGTAAAATCTACTGCAAACTTGCCCCAGCCTTTAATGCTTTTCGAATTTCCTTTAAGATATAACACGACACCACGAGGATTCCCTTT
>CAXMOQ010000079.1:0-11520 GCA_964195015.1 uncultured Flavobacteriaceae bacterium
TATAGTAGGGTACGATGAAGCGCTTACAGCTATAGCAGGTCTTCTTACAGATGCAGCTAATGATTTAGCATCGGGAGGTTCAAGCTTGCCTTTTGATTTATCATCTGGATATAGTGGTTTTGATACACCTGCTGGGTTTTTACAATTTAATAAAGCATTAACCGCAAGAGTAGAGGCTTATAGAGGTAATTCTTCAGCTGTACTATCTGCTTTAGGAGGTTCTTTTATGAATATGACAGGGACAGGTGATTTAACAACAGGTGTTTATCATACGTTTTCTTTATCTGGAGCTGATTTATCGAATCCTCTTTTTATTGCTCAAAATCAAGAATCTAATGTTAGAGTGCCGCATTCTAGTTTTTTAACTGATTCTCTAACAGGTGACACAAGGATAAATAAAGTAACCGAAAGAGATAGTCCAATCGAAGCTTCAGGGTTAATTGGAACACATGATGTTTGGATATACCAATCGCTAGAAGACAGTACTCCAATCATAAGAAATGCAGAATTAGTTTTACTATATGCTGAAGCAAACATGGTCTCTAACCCAACTGAAGCTGTTAATGCTATAAATGTAATTAGAAATGCTGCTGGTCTTAGTGATTATGCAGGTGGATTGACGTCAAGTGAATTAGAAGACGAAATGTTAACTCAAAAAAGGTATGAATTATTTGGAGAAAGCCATAGATGGATTGATATGAGGAGATATGATAGAATTAGTGAATTGCCAAATGATAGAACAGGAGATATGGTTCCTTCAACTGTTCCAATTCCAAATGATGATGATTTTTAGTGTTAATAAATAATCTGTGTCGTCCTAAAAAAACCTCAACGAAAGTTGAGGTTTTTCTATTTATTATATTTCTGTATCTATTAATATTGGCTTAACAATGGTTTTATCTCGCAACCACATTTTAAATCTAGTTACCAAATAAAATAATACGGGTACAACAATTAATGTAAGGAATGTCGCGATAAACAAGCCGTAAATTACAGTCCATGCCAATGGTCCCCAAAAAATCACATTATCACCTCCAAAATAGATATTAGCATCAAACTCGCTAAACAAAGTAAAGAAGTTAATGTTCAATCCTATGGCTAGTGGGATAAGTCCTAATATGGTTGTGATTGCTGTTAACAGTACAGGACGTAAACGCGCTTTTCCTGCTTTAACAATGGTCTCCAATAAATCATTAGTTTCTAAATATTCATTTTCATCCAGACCCTTTTCAACCATTTTCCTATCTATTAAAAGCTGCGTATAATCTAGCAGGACCACACCATTATTTACCACAATTCCGGCGAGCGAAATAATGCCCATCATGGTCATCATAATTACGAACGCACTTCCGGTAATCACAATGCCACCGAACACGCCAATCAAACTCAAAAAGATAGCCAACATGATAATAGCCGGTTTAGACACCGAGTTAAACTGAAAGATTAGTATTAAAAATATTAGTCCTAAACCTTTGAAAAAAGCACCCATTAAAAAGGTCATTTGCTTATTTTGTTCCTCTATTTGTCCCGTAAAATCTATTTTAATATTTTGAGGTACGTCATTAAAGTTTTTCATTTCGTTTTGAATCTGACTTACAATAGCGCCAGCATCTGTGTAACCAGGTGCTAAAGCAGAATATACCGTCACAACACGTTGCATGTCCTTATGTTTTATAGCACTAAAACCCGAACTGTTATTTTGTTTTGCAACGGATGAAATAGGAATCTCCTTAATTTTACCTGAAGCTTGATCTCGAAATGTGATTTTCTGATTAAAAACAGCACTTTGGTTATATCTGTTTTCCTCATTAAAGCGTACATAAATATCATAATCCTCGCCACTTTCTTTATAGACACCTGCTTTAGCTCCAAAAATCGAATTACGTAACTGTTGCCCAACTTGTGCAGCACTCACGCCAAGTTCTCCAGATTTTTCTCGATCTACAAGTACTTGCATGGCAGGTTTGTCTTTGTTTACATCAATTTTTAACTCATCAATACCTTGAATATTTTTTGAATTGATGAAGTTTCGCATTTTTTCGGCGGCCACGATTAATTCTGAATAGTTATCGCCTTCAATTTCTATGTTTATGGGAGCACCTGCGGATGGACCATTTTGATCTTTTTCAACCGAAATTAAAACACCTGGATAAATACCAACCAACGCTTTTTGTACTTTTTGACGAAGTAACTCACTGTCTTCACCACGTCTATATTTATACTCACGCATGGATGCCGTAATCTTACCTTTATGAGGCATTTCGGCTGAAGATCCTCCATCAGTTTGTGGGTTTCCTGCACCTTCACCAACTTGAGATACGGCACTTTCTACCAAAAAGTTATAGTTTCCATCCATATACGTAGATTCGTTTAAAACCTCATATACTTTTTTCTCAATTTCGGTGGTGATGATATTCGTTTTGTCAATATCTGTACCTTGAGGATATTCTATATAAACTATGATTTGATTTGGTTTGTTATCTGGAAAGAATTCAACTTTTGTACGTTGACTACCAACAGAAGCCCCAAAACCAACAAAAGCAATAACAAGCAGAAGTACTGTGCCAATACTAACAAAATATGGTCTTTTACCTCTCAAGGCGCTACGTAATAATTTTTGATAAAAACGTTCCAAACGGGGTAAAATATTACTTTGAAAACCATTCGCCCAGCGACGTAAAAATAGTCTGTAAATCCAAAGCATAACAGCTGTAAATATCATAACACTACCAATAGCTCTATATGAGCCGCCTACTAATAATATTAAAAGTCCTATAGTAGCAACAATGGAAGACATGATTACGATGCGTTTTAAAGGCATATCTTTATCTTCTATAGTCATAAACTGTGAAACCATAACCGAGTTAAAAAAGATGGCAACAAAAAGTGATGACCCTAAAACTACCGACAGCGTTATCGGGAAATAAATCATGAATTGACCCATTAAGCCTGGCCATAATCCCAAAGGAATAAAGGCGGCAATAGTGGTTGCCGTTGAAATAATAATGGGGAAGGCTATCTCACTTATTCCTTTTTTAGCTGCGGCTATTCTGGACATACCTTCTTCGTCCATAAGACGATATACATTTTCGACCACTACAATTCCATTATCTACCAACATCCCTAATCCCATAATCAATCCGAAAAGGATCATCGTATTCATAGTATAGCCCAACATGTTCAATATCATTAATGACATAAACATAGACATAGGAATAGCGAAACCAACAAACAAGGCATTTTTGAATCCTAAAAAGAACATTAATACCGTAACAACCAGAATAATACCAAATAGGATATTGTTTACCAAATCGTCCACCTGACCAATGGTTTTTGAAGATTGATCGTTTGTAATGGTTATTTTTAGATTCGTTGGAAAGACATTTAATTTGGCATCTTCAACAATGGTTTGAATTTGCTCTGCAGCTTCAACCATGTTTTTTCCTGCCCGTTTTTTAACGTCCAGCATGACAACACGATCTCCAAACTCCCTGGCAAAGGTTGTTCTGTCTTTTTCCTTAAAGCGGATATTTGCAACATTTTTTAAGTAAATGGGGCTATTATTTTCAGATTTAATGACAAAATTTTCTAATTGCTTTGGATTTTCAATCTCTCCTAGAATTCGAATAGTTCGACGTTGCCCACTTGCAATAAAGTTACCCGCCGACATGGTTAAGTTACCTCTGTTTATGGCATTTATTATATCGTCAAAGCTTACTTTGGCTGCCATCATTTTGTAAATATCGACAGCGACTTCTACTTCTTTTTCTTGTGCACCGCGAATATCTGCTTTCTTAATTTCGGATAAATCTTCGATTTCATCCTGTAAATATTCGGCAAATTCTTTAAGTTTTTCAACGGTATAATCACCGGAAATATTAATGTTAAGAATTGGCATTTCTTCCGACATGCTTAATTCGAATACATTCGGCTCCACTTTAGCGCCATTAAAGGTTGGCCAGTCTTCATTGGAGGTTTCCGAATCTATTTCATCCTTCACTTTTTGTTTTGCCTGATCGACTGTTAATTCTTCGTCAAACTCGACAATGACCATGGAGTAATCTTCTTGTGACGTTGAGGTAATTTCTACTACATTACTTATCGTTTTAAGCTTGTCCTCAAGCGGATTTGTAATGAGTTTCTCAACATCTTCAGCAGTATTTCCTGGATATATAGAGCTGATGTAAATTTTTGTTTCTTTAATCTCTGGGAAACTCTCACGCGCCATACTAAAATATGCCGAAACCCCTAAAAATAGGATAAGTGCCATGAGCATATAAATGGTGGTCTTGTTGTGTATTGCCCAAGACGATAAACCAAATTCCTTGTCAATTTTCTTTTGCAGTTTAGTCATAACAGGGCTTATTGATTTAGTACTTTTACGGTTTGTCCATCCTTAACACTACGTGCGCCTTCTTGAATAATTTCGGCACCATTTTTAATGCCACTTAATACTTCAATAACATCTTCTTGTGTTTTACCTGTTTCTATAATAATGCGTTCTGCAACGGCCTCTCTGTTTTCTTTTTTATCCTTTATAATATAAATATATTGTTGCCCGTTTTCGTTTTCCGAAATGATACTTTGTGGGATGAGCAATGCGTTTGGATTTGTATAGTCGTTAATTTTGAGCTTTGCAGTGAGGTTCGGTTTTATATTTTTATCCTTGTTAGGAATAGCAATTTCAACTTTAAAAGTTCTATTGGCAGGATTTATAAAGTTACCTGCCTGACGAATTTTTGCATCCATGGTTTTTCCTAATATAGGAAACTCTACTTCCACGTTTTTGTTTTTGGTCACATTGGTAATGTAGTTTTCCGGCACATCGGTTTCAATATACATATCGTTAAGATTTACAATGCGCATTAATTGTGATTGTCCAGGCGCCACAACGCTACCTTGATCTGTAATAACATCGTCTATAACGCCAGAAAAGGGTGCTCTTACTAATGTTTTTGCCAACTGACTTTGAAGTTGGTCTACTGCTTTTTGTTGCGCTTCGTAATTGGATTTAGCTTGAAGATATTGAATTTCGCTTCCTATTTTTTGGTTCCAAAGACGTTCCTGACGTTCAAAGGTTGTTTTGGCTAAATTGGTCTGAATTTGTAATTGAGCCACTTGCTGACCCAAACCACCATCATCAATACTAGCTAATAATTGACCTTTACTTACACGTTGACCTTCTATAACAAGGACGCGTTGTAAGATGCCAGCCATTTCCGGGAAAATGACAATATTTTGCTTGGTTTGCACATTGCCCTGAAGTTCTAAATAATGATTAAACACTTCTTCTTTTGCTTTAAAAGTCGTAATAAGCGGAATTCTTTTTGCAGTGTCCAGCTGTGCAATCTTAACATCTAACCGTTTTAACTGTGCTGCGATGTCTTGCTGCTTGCTTACAATTTCGGCTCTTTTTTCTCGAATGGCATCGATGTTTTCTGAAGCAATAATTTTTTCTACAGATTTTTGATTATCTCCTCCACAGGAAGCCAATAATAGTGTTAGAAGTATAAATTGATATATGGTTTTCATATTAATGAGTTTTATAAGTTGATTTGTTTTAGAGTTTATTGATTGATTTTTTTGAGCCACTAATACACGAATATTGGTGAATTCGTGGCAAATTAATTTAGTTTGATATCGTGTTTAATACAGTTTCTAGCTCGGCTTTCTTGTTTATAACATCCAACATAGCTAGTAAATATTCTTTTTGCGATGTAAACAATTGCGTTTGCGCTTGTCTTAACTCAAAACTTGATGCAATGCCTTCAAAGAATTTTGTCTGATTTTTGATTTCGATGCGTTCGGCTAAATTCAAATTTTCCTTTTTATTTACGTGTTCTTCGATTGCAAATTGATAATCACTTTTTGCAGTTGCGATTTGAAGCTTAAGTTTTTGTTCGGTTTCTGTTAAATCATCTTTTGCTTTTTCAAGATTTATTTGTGCACGCTGTGTCGCCGCGCTTCGGCCTCCAGAACTGATAATAGGGATTTTTAAATTCACGCCTAATAAAGAGGATCCAAACCATCTTTCATTATTATTTGCAAAAGTAAATTCATCACTGTATCCAGCATAGCTTCCGTCTAAAAATGCATTTAAGGTAGGTAGTGCTTTGCTTTTTTGAAGTTTTAGCAATAATTCTTTTGAAATCATTTCGTTTTTTGCAATACGATAATCAATTGTTTTTTCTACATTTTCTTCAGCGGTTATCAAGCCTAAAACAATATTTTGATTCGTTAGGCTTTCTAGGTTGTCTGATAAGATGGCGCTGGTATTCAAATCTAAACCAAGGGTAATGTTTAGCATTTGGTAAGCCAAAAGCTTTAAACGAGAAGCATTTTTTAAACTACTTTCTAAACCAGATAGTGTAATTTGCAATTGTTGAACACTTTCTTCTTCCTCTAATCCATTTTCATAAATTTTGGTAGTTTCGTCAAGATTCTTTTGAAGTACAGAAACATTACGTTCAAGAATTTTCACACTTTCTTCTGCTAATAAAACATTTCCATAAGCATTAATTACAGCCTTCCTAACTTCTAAATCTGTTTTTTCTTTGGCGTTTTCAGATATTTCCAAATAAACTTTGGCCGATTGCAAACCAACTAAATAGGAGCCGTCAAAAAGTAACTGCTCTATTTTTGCTGATGCATTCATAGATTGTTTTGTTCCAAACTCTACTTCAGCAAAATCTCCAGGATTGCCTCCAAACACCTCTGCTGGAATTAATGAAACTTGTTGTTTTAACCAATTTTGATACCCTATTTCCGCACTAATTTGTGGCAAACCAGTTGCTGTTGTTTCCCATTTTTGCTTTTCGGCGGCTTCAATGTCGCGAGCAGCATTTTTGGCCGTTCGGTTATTTTCTAAAGCGTAATCTATAGCTTCCTGTAAACTCAAGATTTTTGTATTTTCTTGTGAAAAACCGGCTATAGATATTAGTAAACTTAAAATTATTATAAGCTTGTTTTGCATTTTAAGATTGATTTGTGGTTATAAATTGGTTTAGTGTTTCTATGCCTTTTGGAGTACAGATACCTCTTAAATGATATTCTAAATAGTTTTCCATAAGCATGTTCATAGAGAATTGTTTAAGTGGAAATAGGTCTCTGTCTTTAATGGCTAAGCTGGCATTAAAGTATAAGCGTGCTATAAAATCGATATTGATGGAGTCTCGATACAAGCCTAAACCTACACCACGTGATAAATTGTCTTTAACGCAAGTTTCCATGACTTCAAATTGTTTGCTTTTAAGCGTCTTAAAGATTTTGGGATAATATTTTTGAAGCTGATATTGCGGCGATGATTTTTCATCCTTTAAATGATCCATTACGAACCTTTTTATATCGTAAATTTCTTCGATTGGGTTCTTTTCAAATGAGCAAATATGGTCGATGCCTTGTGAGATAGCATTAAATAAGTACATGGTTGTGGCTTCAACCAATTTTGTTTTATTATCAAAGTGTTGGTAAATGGTTTTTTTTGATATGCCTAATGTATTGGCAATATCATCCATAGTCACACTTTTAAAACCATAGTTTAAAAATAAATCGGCTGCACTTAATAATATTTTTTCTCTCATAATTTGAGTGCAAATGTAGCAAGGAAACTTTAGAAACCAAAAAAGTTTCCAAAGTTTTACAATTATTTAACATTTAAATTTCCTACATGCTTTTTAATGTTACGAATTGCTTTATTTTTACAACATGTTATCAATTGAGAAATATCAAAAGGAATTTTTAGAATATTTAGAACAGTATTCTGCATTAAAAGAACCGAAAAATCTTTATGAGCCCATTCAATATATTTTAACATTAGGAGGCAAACGATTACGTCCTGTTTTAACCTTAATAACTGCTGAAATTTTTGAAACAGATTATAAACAAGCTTTAGATGCTGCCCTATCGGTTGAGGTATTTCATAACTTTTCCTTGGTGCACGACGATATTATGGATGCTGCGCCTTTGCGAAGAGGACAGGAAACCGTCCATGAAAAATGGGACATCAATACCGGTATTCTTTCGGGTGATGCCATGTTGATTTTAGCGTATCAACTATTCGAAAATTACAATGGTGATACTTTTAGGGCTTTAGCGAAACTGTTTAGTAAAACGGCGCTTCAAGTTTGTGAAGGACAACAATACGATATTGATTTTGAAACACGCGATGATGTGACCATACCTGAATATTTAAAAATGATTGAATACAAAACGGCCGTTCTGGTTGGTGCCGCCATGCAAATGGGTGCTATTGTTGCCGAAGCGTCAGAAGAAGATCAAAGTAGTATTTATGAATTTGGAATGAATTTAGGGATCGCGTTTCAGCTTCAGGATGATTATCTTGATGCTTTTGGTGATCCTGAAACTTTTGGAAAACGAGTTGGTGGCGATATTATTGAGAACAAAAAAACCTATTTATATTTAAAAGCGGTTGAGTTTTCTTCTGAAGAGAATAGAAAACAGCTTCAGGAATTATATAGCGTTTCGCCATCGAACACTGCCGATAAAGTGGAGACGATTAAACAGCTTTTTGTTACTAGCGGTTCGGCCGAAGCAACCAAACGGGAAATTAAAAACCATACAAACAAGGCGTTTTCGGTTTTAGAAAAGCTTGATATTTCTGAATACAAAAAAGATGTTTTAAAACAGTTTGGCGGAAGTTTGATGAACAGAACAGTGTGACAAAAAAATGCAATCACTCCAAACGATACAAGATGTTTTAGATGAATCGGTAAAAACTGAATTATATCCGAAACTAATTCAGCAAATCAATAAAGATTTCCTTTTGGCAAATATCGATTTAGATTTTGATGAAGCGATGATTCCTTCAGGTTTAAAGTTAATGTTACACGAAACTATCTATAAACTAATACAGGAGAAATTTACAGACTATCTTAATTTGCTATATATTATTGATGTGCCTGAAAAAAAAGTAAAGCAATTGGATGGCAGCGATATGCTTAAACTTTCTGAAGACGTATCGTTTTTAATTCTACTTCGTGTGTGGCAAAAGGTTTGGTATAGAAATAATGGTTAAAAATATACCCTTACAAAAGGCGCCCAAGGATCGGCGTAAATGCTTTGGTCTCTATCATATAATACATCAAACCTAATACCAAAAGTAACAGGGCCGCTTCTATAACCAACGCCAATAAACAAGGCAGTAGTCCAAAAATTTTCATCTTCATTAATAATATAGGTCTGGTCAAAATCTCTATCAACATTTAGTTCTTCCAATTCTACCGAAAATTGTAATGCAGCAATAGGACTATACAATCCAATAAGACTTGCTCCTAAAATTGTTGACTTATAAATGTTTTTTTGCGAGCTATAGCTTGCACTTAAGCCAACACCCAGAGCGAATTGATTATTAAAGTCATAAATACCACTAGGTGCAATGGTGCCACTAAAAAAATTATCCCCAAAACTTAAGCCTAAACTACCACCAAAGCGAACGTGATTCCAAAAATCACCTGACTGCGATTGAGTCTTATTTTGTGCTATTGTAAATGTTGTAATAAAAAGAGAAAAAAATATAAAAAACGTTTTTTTTTTGTTTAATAGATTGCTGATTTTCATAATCCTTTAATTTGTTAAAGTTAGAATTCCATAAATATAATAAAACAACTTCTAATTTTGGTAAAAGTTGTACTTTTGAAAAAAAATTTGTCAACGCGAGAATGTTTCAAATAAGCAATGGATAAATATTCCTTTTTAAACGCAGCACACACAGCATACTTTGCTGATTTATACGACCAATATTTAAAAGATCCAGATTCAGTCGAGCCAAGTTTGAGAGCCTTTTTTCAAGGCTACGATTTTGGCACCGAAAACCACGGATTAAATGGCGAAATTGTTGATGGTGAAACACCACAAATCTCGGAACAGGTTCAGAAAGAATTTCAGGTGGTAAGGCTTATTGATGGTTATAGAACCAGAGGGCATTTATTCACGAAAACAAACCCCGTTAGAGATCGTAGGCAATACGAGCCTTCATTAGCCATTGAAAATTTTGGACTTACATCTGAAGATTTGGATGCCGTTTTTAACGCTGGAGATATTCTAGGCATTGGGCCACAAACCTTAAAAGAAATTATTTTTCATCTTGAAAAAATTTATTGTGATTCTATTGGTATTGAATATATGTTTATTCGCAATCCCGAAGAGATACAATGGTGGCAGGATAAATTAAATACCAATGATAACCGCCCTGATTATACAGCAGATACCAAAAAATACGTGCTTTCAAAATTAACACAAGCTGTTACTTTTGAACAGTTTTTACAAACCAAGTATGTTGGTCAAAAACGATTTTCGTTAGAAGGCGGAGAAACGCTAATCCCTGCTATTGGAGCTATTGTTAGAATAGCGGCTGAAGAATACAATGTTGATGAGTTTGTACTAGGCATGGCGCATCGCGGACGATTGAATACCTTGGTAAATATTTTTAGAAAGCCCATTCGCGAACTATTTAACGAGTTTGAAGGAAAGGATTATGCCGAAAACGATTTTGATGGCGATGTAAAATACCATTTAGGATCTACCATTAAAAAGACTTTAAAAAGCAACAAGGAAATTACCATGAATTTGGTGCCTAACCCGTCGCATTTAGAAACGGTAGGAGCCGTTGCCGAAGGCATTACAAGAGCAAAAATTGACGAAGAATACAATGGAGATTCTTCAAAGGTATTACCCATAATAGTGCATGGCGACGCTGCAGTTGCAGGACAAGGAATGGTTTACGAACTTATTCAAATGAGTAAGTTAAAAGGCTATACAACTGGTGGAACCGTTCATATTGTGGTTAATAATCAAATCGGATTTACCACCAATTATCTAGATGCACGATCAAGCACCTATTGTACCGATGTTGCAAAAGTAACATTATCTCCTGTGTTACATGTTAATGCTGATGATGTTGAAGCTGTAACGCATGCTGTTTTGATGGCTTTGGATTTTAGAATGAAATTTAAGCGTGATATATTTATTGATTTACTCGGTTATAGAAAATATGGCCACAATGAAGGCGACGAACCTCGTTTTACACAACCTATGTTGTACAAAGCAATTTCGAAGCAACCTAACCCGCGTGACATTTATAACGCTAAATTAATAGCCGAAGGTGTTATTGATGAAAATTACACAGCAAATCTCATAGTTGAATACAAAGTACTGTTAGATAAAGAATTTGACAAGGCAAAAGAAGATTCTGCCACTAAGGTAAAACCATTTATGGATAATGTTTGGCATAGTTTTATGCAGCAGGATCTTGATGGGCTTTTATTAAGTGTAGGCACAAAATACCCCATTAAGAATTTAAAGAATATAGCCAAGATAGTTTCTACTGTTCCAGATGGAGTTAAGTTTTTAAGAAAGGCAGAAAAAATATTACATGACCGATCTAAAATGGTTTTTGAAACCAATAAAATGGATTGGAGTATGGGTGAAATTTTCGCTTTCGGGAGCTTGTTAGAGGAAGGTTACAATGTTAGAGTATCGGGTCAGGATGTTGAAAGAGGCACA
>CAXMOQ010000080.1:0-11516 GCA_964195015.1 uncultured Flavobacteriaceae bacterium
AATACTCCGGTTGCTTTTTATAGTTGAATCGCGTTAAGATGAGGTATTTATTTTCTTTTAATATCAGATCATTATTTAACGATACATTCACTCTGCCTTTCGTAGAAAATGAAACAGATCCTGATATTTTTGAAGGCATAGAAATGGTATCCTTTTTTACTGGGTGAAAAGCATTGAATTTTGCTAGGCCTAAAACATTACCCGCTTCTTGAGAATAACTTATTATAGGAACAGGAATCACCTTAAAGAGGGCTTCGGCTTTTTTATTGAAACTATCAAATTTCGATAAACTGTCCGTTGGAATTTAAAATTTTTAACCAAGTTAACTTTTTAATTGAATACTACCAAAAGCTTATAAAAAAACCACGCTCCCGATAACTATCAGGAGCGTGGTTTTTATACGTTTTATCAATGTCCTAAACTTTTTTAGCCTTTACGGTTATCTTTAACTCAATATTGTCGTTAATAAACTTATCTCCTAAATCATCAAAGAATGATTTGGAGCCATAACGCACATTCCATCTAGATCTATTTATAGTGAAAACCTCGCTAGAAAGTGTTAATGCATCATTTTCATGAGCAGTAGTTACAGGAAAAGAAATATTATTTTCCATATCTTTTATTGTCAAATTTCCAGAGAGCATCGTTTGTCCATCTTTTTCTTCAAGACTGGTGATTTCAAAACTTGAGTTTGGGAATTTTTCCACGTCAAAAAAATCAGCGCTTTTTAAATGACCTTCTAGTCTGGCATTGCTTTCACTTTCTTTAATTGAATTCATGTCAATTAAAAAAGAGCCACCATGTATTTCGTTCTCGCTAACATTAAATTCACCACTCGCAATATTAATACTGCCTTTATGTGATCCTGTTGGTTTAAACCCTTGCCATTCAATTGTAGATTCCTCAACGGATACCACATATTTAACGGCATCCTGTTTCGCTGTCATTGCAATTTCTGCATGACTTGTTGTAACTTCTTCAGTTTTGTTTTTACATCCTATTATAGCAACTCCCAGAGCAATTACAGTAAAAATATTTAAAAATTGTTTTTTCATTGGTAAATTTGTTTATCATTCCCATGAATCCCGGTAACTATCGGGATGGAATATTATTTGTTTTTTGAAGTGCTAAAGTAATAAATAGTTTTACACTTGAATTTAAAATAATATTAAAATTAATTTGTGACATTTTGACATTTTAATAATAATGGCAGTACTTTTGCCATCATTTTTTAGTATTTGTAAAATTAAGGTACGACCATGAGTAAGAAAAGTAAAAAAAACGATATAGCAGAAGAACAAGTGGATATCACACAAAGCGAAACTGTAGAGGTTGAAGAACAAACGGTTGAAGAAAAACTACAAGACGAGTTAAAGCTGGAAAAAGATAAGTTTTTACGCTTATTTGCGGAATTTGAAAATTATAAAAGACGTACATCAAAAGAGCGGATTGAATTATTTAAGACGGCAAACCAAGATCTTATGATTGCATTGTTGCCAGTTCTTGATGATTTTGACAGAGCCTATTCTGAAATTGCTAAAACTAATGAGAAAGAACTTTTAAAAGGTGTAGAATTAATTAGTAATAAGCTAAAATCTACTCTAGAGCAAAAAGGATTATCTATAGTCGAGGTGGCGCAAGGTGATGTATTTAATCCAGACGATCATGAAGCCGTGACTCAAATTCCTGCACCAAGTGAGGATTTAAAAGGAAAAATTATTGATGTTCTTGAAAGAGGATATAAATTGGGAGATAAAGTTATTCGTTTCCCTAAAGTAGTGATAGGACAATAAAGTTATTAATTAAATAATACCTAATTAACCTTCCCTTTTGGAAGGACTAGAGATGGGAATATGGCAAAAAGAGACTACTACGATATATTAAAGATTGACAAGAATGCTAGCGCAGCCGAAATAAAGAAAGCCTATCGCAAAAAAGCTTTAAAGTATCATCCTGATAAAAACCCAGATGATAAAGAGGCCGAAACAAAATTCAAAGAAGCTGCCGAAGCTTATGAGGTATTAAGTAATGCCGATAAGAAAGGGCGTTACGACCAGTTTGGTCATCAAGCTTTTGATGGTGCTGGAGGATTTAGTGGTGGAGGTATGAATATGGATGATATATTCAGCCAATTTGGCGATATTTTTGGAGGTGCTTTTGGTGGTGGAGGCGGAGGTTTCTCTGGTTTTAGTGGTGGCTTTGGTGGCCAGCGCCGCGTAAAAGGTAGTAATCTTCGTATTCATGTAAAGCTTACCCTAGAAGAAATCGCTACCGGTGTTGAGAAAAAAGTAAAGGTTAGACGTAAAGTTCAGGCCGAAGGCACTACCTATAAGACCTGCACGACCTGTAATGGAAGTGGTCAGGTCACTAGAATAACGAATACCATTTTAGGGCGTATGCAAACCGCAGCACCTTGTAATGTGTGCGGAGGTGCCGGACAAACCATTGACAAAAAACCGGCCGATGCAGATGCTCAAGGATTAAAAGTAAAGGAAGAAACAATTTCGGTTAAAATTCCTGCAGGTGTTGTTGATGGGATGCAACTAAAAGTTTCCGGTAAAGGAAACGAAGCTCCTGGGCATGGTATTTCGGGAGATTTATTGGTGGCTCTTGAAGAAGAGCACCATGCAACCTTGCAACGCGAAGGCGATAATTTACATTACGATTTGTATATAAGTTATCCTGATGCTATATTGGGAACATCTAAAGAAATAGATACCGTTACGGGCAAGGTGCGTATTAAAGTTGAAGCAGGCGTGCAATCGGGAAAAATTTTACGCTTACGCGGAAAAGGCATACCAAGTATCAATGGTTACGGTAAGGGCGATTTGTTAGTTCATGTTAATGTATGGACACCAAAAACCTTAAATAAACAACAACGCGAGTTTTTCGAAACTATGAAAGATGACGAGCATTTTGTGCCACAACCCAAAAGCACGGATAAATCGTTTTTTGAAAAAGTAAAAGACATGTTTTCATAAAGTCCCTTGAATAAATGAAATTTAAAATCCGCTCCAGACAGCTATTAGGAACGGATTTTTTTTAAAAGAGATTCAAGTTCGTTTGCTGTTTTAACAATTATTTAAGAAAAATCACTATATTTGATTTATCACTAATTCTATTAGTGATAATTTTTCTTTTTCATAGCAATTTTTTCCCATCCTTAATTTTTTAAGGGTGGGTTTTGTTTTTAAGCTGAATTCATTTTCAATTTTATTTCCCATAAAAATGGGAATCTCATAAATTCGGACTTGAATATTGAAAACAGTAGAAATATCGTTATTTAAAACTTTCAATATAAACAACAATCATTGTTTTGCAACAGTTTGATTTTCATTTTGTAATAATAAAGTCTTGAATCGTATGTCTTTCAGCAAAGCGGTCTTTTATATTTAAAGGGACAGAAATGATTTTATGTTTTCAAAAAACAATCTTTTATAAGCATAACATTTAATATATTTGCTCAACAAATAATCAACTAAAAACCAAGTATGCATAACTTATTAGAAGCGCAATCTGTTTCTAAAAAATTTGGGAATTTTACAGCACTTAATAACGTATCCATTTCGGTTCCAAAGGGTAGTATTTTCGGATTATTAGGGCCTAATGGTGCTGGTAAAACAACACTTATTCGTGTAATTAACCAGATTACTATGCCAGATGGTGGTAGTGTCATGTTGGATGGAGAGCCACTACAAGCACACCATATTAAAGATATTGGATATTTGCCAGAAGAAAGAGGACTGTATAAGTCCATGAAAGTTGGCGAGCAAGCCCTGTATTTAGCGCAGTTAAAAGGATTAAGTAAGGCCGAAGCTAAAATGCGCTTAAAGTTTTGGTTTGAACGTTTAGAAATTGGGGATTGGTGGAATAAAAAAATACAAGAATTGTCTAAAGGAATGGCTCAAAAAATTCAGTTTGTAGTGACTGTTTTGCACGAACCAAAACTCTTGATTTTCGATGAGCCTTTTTCAGGTTTCGATCCTATAAATGCAAACCTAATAAAGGATGAAATTCTGCGTCTAAAAAATAATGGCGCAACGGTTATTTTTTCAACACATCGTATGGAATCTGTCGAAGAGCTATGTGATCATATTGCACTCCTACATAAATCGAATAAAATACTTGATGGGAAACTTATAGATATTCAGCAGCAGTATAAAACCAATACCTATGAGGTTGGGATTAAGGCAAAAGAGAATTTTAGTTTAGAGCAAGCATTGGCAGATAAATTTGAGATCTCTCCGGCTAATTTTAGAACCGTTGGTGATGAACTAAAGCTAAACATAAAACTTTCAAATAGTGATACGCCCAACCAATTGTTAAACTATTTAATCTCACAAGGAGAAGTGTCCCATTTTGTAGAACTCATCCCTAGTGCCAGCGATATTTTTATTCAAACAGTAAAGAATAATTAAGCATGAACCATTTATCACTTATCATACAACGCGAATATTTAACCAAAGTTAAGAACAAGTCGTTTATTGTTATGACCATTTTGAGCCCGATTATTATGATTGTGCTTATTGCCGTTGTGGCTTATTTATCACAATTAAATAACAATAAAGAACGGACGATTTCTATTTTGGACGAATCAGGATTGGTGCAGGACATTTTTAAAGATTCTGAAAAGACCAAGTACCATATTTTAGAAAATGTGACTTTTGCTGATGCCATCGCTTTGGTCAAAGAGAAAGAAGACTATGGCTTATTACATATAGGTAATTTAAGTGATATAGATTCGCTTTCAAAACAGATTAGCTTTTATTCGAAAGATTCACCTTCCCTTACAATTATTTCTGGTTTGGAGTCCAAAATTGAAAAACAGTTGACCAATTTAAAGCTTCAGAGCGAAGGTGTGGATATTGAAATGATTAACGCTTCCAAAGCTAATGTTGATATTGCCCAAGAAAATTTTTCAGGAGAAAAAACATCCAAAGCCGGTAGTATTATGAAGCTTGCTTTTGGTGGCTTAGCAGGATATTTACTCTTTATGTTCATCATCATTTATGGTAATATGATTATGCGCAGTGTGATTGAAGAGAAAACCAGCAGAATCATTGAGGTGATTATCTCATCAGTTAAACCTATACAACTCATGCTTGGTAAAATAATAGGGACTTCATTGGCAGGCATCACGCAATTTGTGATTTGGATAATTTTAGGTTTCGTGTTAATGGTTATCGTGTCAACTATTTTTGAAATAGACATGTCGCAAATGCAAACACCACAGCAGGACATGGTGCAACAAGCTATGAGCGGACAGGATGCACAGGTACAAGCCCAATTACTCTTTACAGAATTTATGAATATGCCAATAGCCAACTTAATTATTGCATTTATTATGTTTTTTATTGCAGGCTATTTATTGTACAGTTCATTATACGCCGCTATTGGCGCCGCAGTAGATAATGAAACCGATACACAACAGTTTTTACTGCCCATTTTAATGCCATTAATTTTAGCGGTTTATATTGGGATTTTTACGGTAATTGAAGATCCTCACGGAACAGTCTCCACAGTATTTTCGTTTATACCATTTACCTCGCCTGTGGTTATGCTTATGCGAATCCCGTTCGGAGTTCCAATATGGCAGCAAGTGGTATCGTTATTGCTATTGGTTGGTACGTTTATCGTTACAGTTTGGTTTGCGGCAAAAATATACCGCGTTGGTATTTTAATGTATGGCAAGAAACCTAGTTATAAAGAGCTTATTAAATGGATAAAATATTAAGATGGTTCAGGAATTAAAAAAGATAGAAGAAACAATCACCGAAAGCACAGCTTGGGAAAAATTAAACGATTTTTTAAATTATACATTTACGTTTAGTGATCATGTACATATTAATATAAAATCAATTATAATTGTTATAATTGTTTTATTTATTTCATCGAGGCTATTAAAATTAATTAGAAAAATAGTAACCAGAAAGCTACCAGAACATGATAAAATAAAGTTTGTATCATTATTTTCCTATAGTAAATGGTTTATCTATGTAATTGTTTTGTTGTTAACATTTAATAATATAGGTGTTGATGTCACGGCCATTTTTGCGGCTTCTGCAGCCTTATTAATTGGTATCGGTTTAGCACTTCAAACCTTATTTCAAGACATTATTTCTGGGGTGTTTATTTTAATGGATCAATCGGTACATGTGGAAGATATCATAGAAATTGAAGGAAAAATTGGTAGAGTTGAAGAAATAAATTTAAGAACAACACGAGCTGTTACCAGGGATAATAGGGTTTTAATTATTCCAAATCATCTGTATCTTACAAATATTTTATTTAATTGGACACAAAATGGGACTTTAACTAGAGAAAGTGTTGAAGTTGGAGTTGCATATGGAAGTGATGTGCAATTGGTAAAGAAATTATTATTGCAAGCAGCTAATTCGCATCCAGAAGTAATTGGTGATCCAGAAACCTTTGTTTTATTTACTGATTTTGGAGATAGTTCATTAAATTTTAAAGTCATTTTCACATTGAGCGATAGCTTTACTGCAAATATACCCAAAAGTGATATCCGATTTGAAATTGACAGATTATTTAGAGAGCATAATATTAGCATTCCGTTTCCACAACGCGATGTACATCTATATAACAAATAACTAAAACTATGTCGAAGATATTAGTCATAGAAGACGAAGCGGCCATTAGAAGAGTATTAGTAAAAATACTTTCGGAGGAAAGTGAGAGCTATGAAGTTGAAGAAGCTGAAGACGGTCTTATTGGTATTGATAAAATAAGAAAGGAAGACTACGATCTGGTATTATGCGACATAAAGATGCCAAAAATGGATGGTGTTGAAGTCCTTGAAGCCGTTAAAAAAATAAAACCAGAAACACCAATTGTAATGATTTCTGGTCATGGCGATTTGGATACCGCAGTAAATACCATGCGACTTGGCGCTTTTGATTATATCTCGAAACCTCCGGATTTAAACAGATTGCTTAACACAGTTCGTAATGCTTTAGACCGGAAAGAACTTGTAGTAGAAAACAAACTCCTCAAAAAGAAAGTAAGTAAGAATTATGAGATGATTGGTGATAGTAAGGCTATTTCTCAAATTAAGGATATTATAGAAAAAGTTGCACAAACTGATGCTCGTGTATTAGTAACTGGCTCAAATGGTACAGGAAAAGAATTGGTTGCGCATTGGCTTCATCAAAAAAGTGAACGAGCAAAAGGCCCAATGGTGGAGGTGAATTGTGCTGCAATCCCAAGTGAGCTTATTGAAAGTGAATTATTCGGACACGTTAAAGGGGCTTTCACCAGTGCCAATAAGGATAGAGCAGGAAAGTTTGAAGCAGCTAATGGTGGAACTATTTTTCTTGACGAAATTGGTGATATGAGTCTTTCGGCACAATCTAAAGTGCTTCGGGCTTTACAAGAAAGTCGCATTCAGCGGGTTGGTAGCGATAAAGACATTAAAGTTAATGTGCGCGTAGTGGCTGCTACAAACAAGAACCTTAAAAAGGAAATTGAAGCTGGTAAATTCCGTGAAGATTTATATCACAGACTTGCGGTAATATTAATTAATGTTCCGCCATTAAATGAAAGACGTGAAGATATTCCGCTGTTGATCCATCATTTTTCGAATAAAATTGCATCCGAGCAGGGAACAGTAACAAAAATATTTTCAGAGAAAGCCATTAAGTTGCTTCAGGAATACGATTGGACTGGAAACATACGTGAACTTCGCAATGTTGTAGAACGTCTTATTATTTTAGGTGGTAATGAGGTAAGTGTAGACGATGTAAAGTTGTTCGCCAGTAAATAATCTTGACGTTTCGTTGACTTCATCTTAAAAATAAAACAGCCATACGTTTAGGAACTTATGACTATAAATAATATATAGTGTTAATAAACTTGTTATCTGCTACTGGATTTATCTTGTTTTTTAAGTGATTTGACGTGATATCCTTAACTATATTTAGGAATGTTTCTTAATTTCTTGCATATCTTTAGTTGTGAAAGCCGTTTTTTATTTTCTGTTTTAAGGTAATGGTAACAAAAATGGTTGATGAATTTTACAAAATTATTGTTTTACTATCTTTATGAACAATTCTAAAAACTAATGATTAATGAAGACCATTACACCTCAAGATTTTAAAGTTGCACAGAAAATATCCCTGTCAGAGCAAGAAACAACATACAATTTAGAAGCCACTAAAGATACCATTGAAAATGAATTAAGGTCGACAAGAAAAAAACTTGGTAAACTTCAAGACACCATGTATGCACATGGTAAATATGCTGTATTGATATGCTTGCAAGGGATGGACACCTCCGGAAAGGATAGTTTAATTCGTGAGGTGTTTAAAGATTTTAATGTACGCGGAATTGAGGTTCATAGTTTTAAAGTGCCTACCGAATTAGAATTAAAACATGATTATTTATGGCGACATTATTTGGTACTTCCAATGCGCGGGAAGTTTGGTGTTTTTAACAGAACACATTATGAGAACGTACTGGTAACGCGAGTACATCCAAATTATGTATTAGGCGAAAACATTCCGACTGTAAAATCTGTTGAAGATGTTAATGATGCGTTTTGGGACACACGATTTGATCAGATCAACAATTTTGAAAAGCATATTGCCGATAATGGTACGATCATTTTTAAATTTTATTTGAATCTTTCAAAATCCGAGCAAAAAAATCGCTTATTGAGACGCTTGGAAAAGCAGGAAAAAAACTGGAAATTTTCGGCAGGCGATCTTAAAGAACGTAAACTTTGGAATAGATATCAAGAATGTTACGAGGATGCCATTAACAGAACCTCCAAGCCCCATGCGCCTTGGTACACCATTCCGGCCGATGATAAAGCAACGGCACGATACATAGTGGCCAAAATCATGTATGATACCTTAAAGCTGTACACCAATATTAAAGAACCTGAACTGGACGATGATGAGCAAGAAAATATCGAATTGTATAGACATCAATTAAATAGTGAATAGTATTTTACTTTAACTTGAATAAACCGGCAATAGCGGGATTTTTTATGATTTCTTTTGGTTTAATACGAAACAGGAAATAGTATCTTTAAAGCTTCAAAAAAAACATATATGAAACATATTGTTCTTCTATTGTCACTTCTAATTTCATTAATCACGTTATCTCAAACAGATACCGAAATCATTGATAAAATTTATAAAACCTCCTTAAATAACGGAAAAAGCTATGCTTGGCTGGATTATTTATCCAATCAGATTGGTGGGAGACTGTCAGGATCTTTAAATGCGGAACGCGCAGTCGCTTGGGGAAAATCTGAATTAGATTCATTGGGTCTTGATAAGGTTTGGTTACAGCCTGTTATGGTGCCCAAATGGGTACGAGGTACTAAAGAATACGCCTTCATCGAAACTAAATCCGGACAAACTACAACGGTTAATATTTGCGCCTTGGGCGGTTCGGTAGGGACATCAGCACTTGGATTAAAAGCTAACATTATTGAAATTCAAAATTTTGAAGAACTTAAAACTTTAGGTGAGGAAAACATTAAAGGTAAAATCGTGTTTTATAACCGACCAATGCAAGCTGACTTAATAAGTACATTTGATGCCTATGGAGGTTGTGTGAATCAACGTTATATGGGTGCTATAGAAGCCACAAAATATGGTGCTGTCGGTATAATTGTACGCTCCATGAATTTACGCATTGATGATTTACCACATACAGGTGCTATGACCTATGGCGATTTACCAGTTTCCAAGCGCATACCATCGGCGGCCATTAGTACAAAAGATGCCGAAATGTTAAGTAGTTTGTTAACGCTTGATAAATCTGTTGAATTTTATTTTAAACAAAGCTGTAGACAGTTAAAGGATGTGCAATCGTATAATGTTATTGGCGAAATTACGGGAAGTGAATTTCCAAACGAATACATTATCGTTGGCGGTCATTTAGATTCCTGGGATTTAGGCGATGGTTCACACGATGATGGTGCAGGCATCGTACAATCTATGGATGTATTGAGATTGCTAAAAGAAATAGGTGTAAAACCCAAACGAAGTATTCGTGTGGTCATGTTTATGAATGAGGAAAATGGATTACGTGGTGGTAATAAGTACGCTGAAGAAGCAAAGCGAAAAGGTGAAAATCATATTGTTGCTTTAGAAAGTGATTCTGGCGGATTTACACCAAGAGGTTTTAGTTTCGATTGTAATGATGCTGCCTTTAATCAGGTGTTAAGTTGGCGACCTTTATTTAAACCTTATTTAATTCACTATTTTGAAAAAGGATATGGAGGTGCCGACATTGGACCTTTAAAAAATGATAACATTGTACTTACAGGATTGGTGCCAGATTCACAGCGTTATTTTGACCATCACCATGCCAGTAATGATACCTTTGATGCCATTAACAAACGTGAACTGGAATTAGGTGCAGCAACGATGGCATCTTTGGTTTATTTATATGACACTTATGGTGTTAACCCCATTACAACAAATTCACAATTAAAAGATTAAACACATGAAGGCATTTACAATCATTTTAGCGGTCCTTTCTTTTATAACATTAAAAGCACAAGATAAAACTGAAGATACTTTACCATACCATCAAATTCCAGATTATCCCGAAACATATACTGCTGGCACTGTGGCAGCGAGAATGGTAGATGGATTAGGATTTAGATATTATTGGGCTACTGAAGGTTTACGTGACGAAGATTTAAATTTTAGACCAAATGAAGATGCACGAACTACAGCAGAGACAATAGATCATGTATACGGTTTAACCAGAGTTATTTTAAATTCAACCTTAAAGAAACCAAATGTTAGAAGTGATGAAGAACCAGAAATGACCTTTGCTGAAAAACGTAAAAAAACATTGGAGAATATTAAAACAGCGGCTGATATTTTACGAGAAACTGACGATATTTCACAATTTAATATCGTTTTTGGAGAGCGAGAATACCCTTTTTGGAATCAGTTAAATGGCCCAATTGCAGATGCGTTATGGCATTGCGGACAAGTGGTATTGTTAAGGCGCTCATCCGGAAATCCGTTTAACTCCAAAGTAAGTGTGCTTAATGGTAAATTAAGAGAGTAATCTTAATTAGAATACTTACTAACTATATCTGTAACATCCTTGTATTTTTTCCAAGTTTTTGGTCGCTCAAAATCCTGTTTAGAAATAAGAACTTGAGCATTGGGATACTTATTCTTTATCTTTTTCCAAGTTGTATCTTCCCAGTGGGCTTTATCCATTTCTAAAAGTTTGACACCTTTAAGCGATCCAGAAACAGCTTTACCAATAAGTGGCCACCAAAGGCTTTCTGTTTCTCTATCCCAAAACACAAATCCGTCAAGACCATTCCAGACATCTTTGTCAAAATAGGTATAACCGCTTAACGCAAAGGTTAGTTCTTTATTACCATAAGTCCGTTTGTAAATAGCACCTAAATCGGCAAGAATGCAATAGGCTGCCATGATAGGCTCTCCATCGAGAACATCATTCACTATTTCATGTCTGATTAAATCTTTTACCGAATAGGCTTTTACCTT
>CAXMOQ010000081.1:0-11070 GCA_964195015.1 uncultured Flavobacteriaceae bacterium
AGTTGCATACGCATACCCACTCTAGGAATATCAGCTTTATATTGGGTTTCATTTAAGGTGTTTTCAATTTGAATAACACCATTACCTTGTATAGTATAAACCGATGCAAATGTGGTTTCTACTCCTGGTAATTCATAAATAACCTCTAATTGTACCGCTCCGTTTTTAAGCTTTGTTTCAGTGATACTGGTAACTTTAGAAAATAATGATGCTTTTTTCCATTCTATATTTTTGCGTTGCATCTTACTACCAAAATCATTGTCGGTAACAGCACGCCAGAAATTTGGTTTGGGTCCTTTACCATCTTTTAATAATTCATTGCCTTTAAATGTATAAGACGTTAATCGCCCTTGTGTTTTATTAAAAACTACGTTTAATTGATCATTAAAAACAGTAATTATATATTCTTCTTTCTTAATGGTTAAATTTGATGTTATTTCATTTCTAGAATTCACCTCTTTGTATTCCCTATCTAATAAAATTTGCTCATGGGCTACTTCAAAACCTTTTGGTAACATCCCCCAGTCATTTTTTGTAGTAACCGATATTTCAACAAAATATTCTGTATTTTCTTTATAATCGATGCCGTCTAACTTTATTCTAATAAGTTTTCCTGTGTGCGTTTCTATATTTAAGGTGTCAAAAATTTCAGTTTTTAAAATTGTGCCATCTGCTTTTATTTGCGCAATAATATTGAATTGGTCCAGATTCGTAAAATCATATAAATTCTCAACTAAAACACGGATTTCATTATGGTTATTAATGCCTTTATCCTTAAAATTGATGTATTCATGAGCTTTTTTCACTTCGTATAACGCAGGTTGAGGTGTTCGGTCTGGAAACACAATGCCATTGTTTAAAAATGAATTATCTGTGGGCATATTTTCTCCATAATCACCACCATAGGCATAATATCGCTCTCCTGTTTCACTGGTTTTCCAAATCGATTGATCTACCCAATCCCATATAAAGCCGCCTTGTAAATTATCATACAGTTCTATAATATCCCAGTAATCCTGAAAATTACCCGTACTGTTACCCATGGCATGTGCGTATTCGCTAGGTATGTATGGTCTGTCTGTTTTAGACTTACCAACTTCTTCAAAATCTGCAGGTGATGGATATTGCGGTACAATAATATCGGTGTTTGTATCCATATCGAATTTATTACCATCATAATCTTTATAAGGACGTTCATATTGTACTGGGCGTTTGCTTTTATCGTTTGCTTTTATGGCATCATACCCTTTAAAGAAATTCACACCATTACCAGCTTCATTTCCCATAGACCAAATAATAACCGAAGGATGGTTTTTGTCACGTTCTACCATGCGCACCATACGGTCTACATGAGCTTTTTCCCAATTGGGGTTTTTAGCTAAAGAATGCTTGCCATAATACATACCATGCGATTCTATATTCGCTTCATCAACAACATAAACACCATAGATATCACAAAGCTCATAAAAACGTCTACCTCTAGGGTAATGACTTAAACGTACAGCATTAATATTGTTTTCTTTCCAAAGGCGTATGTCTTTTAAAATTAACTCTTCAGACATTATATGTCCTGTTTCTGGGTCTGTTTCTTGTGCGTTTACACCTTTTAATGTAATACGTTGCCCATTTACTAAAAGCAATCCGTTTTTAATTTCAACGGATCGAAACCCAATTTTTGCAGAAGTTACTTCAATTGTTTTCCCGTTATTATCTTTTAATTCTATCACCAATGTGTATAAGTTGGGATGTTCTGCACTCCATTGTTTTACATTATTTATAAGAGCACTAAAGTTTGTAGTTGCATCTTTAGTGGCTTCAATTAATAAATTATTGGTCCCTGAAAAAACACTATTTAATTGTGCATCTAGTAATTTATAAGAAGCTTTTAATTTTTGTTTCTTATTATAGTGATTTTTTATTTTTAGATCCAATTTTAAAATTCCATTTTCATAAGCTTTGTCAAGAGAAGAAACCACTTCAAAATCTTGAATTCTAACTTTAGGCTGTGCATAAATAAATACACTACGCTCAATACCACTAATGCGCCAAAAATCTTGACATTCAAGATATGAGCCATCGGTCCATCTAAAAATTTGAATGGCAATAGTGTTTTTACCAGGTTTGGCTGCCTTTGTAATATTAAATTCGGCTGGTAATTTACTGCCTTGAGAATAGCCAATGTACTTGCCATTAAGCCAAACAAAACCTCCAGATTTCATGGCACCAATATGCAAGAAAATTTCTTTCCCATTCCAATCACTTGCAACGTTAAAATCACGACGATACGATCCTACAGGATTATAATCATCTGGAACATCCCCAGGACTCTTCGGAGAAACACCATCTATAAGCTCCATATCATCAGCAACTGGAGCTTTATAATCTGCAAACTCATATTGATGATTCACATAAATAGGAACCCCAAAACCTTCTACTTCCCAATTTGCAGGTACTTTAATATTGCTCCAATTTGAAACATCTTCTGCTGGATTCATAAAAGTTTGTGGTCTGTCTTTAGGATCTCTTACCCATTTAAACTTCCATGTTCCATCTAGAACTTGTTTGAATTCATTTATAGTATGGAGTGCATTATCCTCTGAAGTAAAAGAAGAAAAAGAGGCATGAGCATCTAGTTTATTCTCGTTAATTACTTGTTCATTTTCAATGTAATCTTTATACGTCTTTTCTTGAATGTTTTGTGACGAAATACGTGTAAGGTTAGCAAGTATAATTATTAATAATAAGGATGTTTTTCTAATAATCATTTTGTAAATTTTAAAGAGAGATTACTCTAATAATATTGTTGCCTTTTAAATCAAGGTTTCGTTTTTTTATAAAAGTAAAATATGAATTCTAATTAGATAATGTTAAATTAATATTTGTACAGTTAGTGTGTACTCAAAGATTAAATAATTTTTAAAAAAAAAAGAGTATATTTTCAGCATATAAGTGGACATTCTGTGATTTTATTAGTTTTTGATTTGTAAACCTGAGTTCGACCTAAGAAGACAGCGGTGGTGAGGGAACAACTGGAAGATCTGCAGATGTTTTAGATGGAAACCTTGAAACTTATTGCATTCATGTTGGCCTGTGTGTACTGCTACAGCTCCACATCATAATTACTATAGATATGGGGCAATCAAATACAGTTGGTAATTTTAGGTTTTCACAAAAATAAAGTCTTAGTAGAACTGTAAAAGATATTGAAATACAAATAAGTACAATTAATATAACTTGGGAAAGCTTGGGAGATTCTGTATTGTAGAATACTGCTATGGGTCAAAATATTAATTTCTCAACATTTAAAACTTTCAGATATTTTAAGTTTATCGCTAAAACAGTACATGATGGAACATCAAATGCCACCATGGTAGAAATAGAAGCCTAGAACTACTTACAAGTTTTTATTAAAGGCGAAATCATCTATTAACAATTCGACAGATTATACGGCTTATTTTTATGCGCCTGAAATTGGGGAGTGGGAACTGATTGCTTCTTTTAGACGCCCAATGACTTCGACTTATTTGAAACGTCCCCATTCTTTTCTAGAGAATTTTATTCCTAGTATGGGAGATCAAACTCGGAAGGTTCAATATAATAATCAATGGTTATTTGACAAGTCTGGAAAATGGCATGCCGTTAAAAACGTGAAATTTACAGCTGATGCTACAGCTCGAAAAGGACCTAGAATGGATTATAGGGCGAAGTAGAAAAAAATGCTTTCTTTTTGAAAAATTACCATAGTAAATTAAATATCAAAAGAAGTGGTATGATAAACCTCTTTTAAAACGAAATAGCTTTCTAAGACTCCTATGTTTTCTATTTTAGAAAGTTTGGTTCTTACAAATTCATGGTACACTTCAAGACTTTGGAGGTTGATTTTTAAAAAAAAGTCCACTTTTCCAGCCATATGATAACATTCCTGAACTTCAGTTAAGGCTTTAATCTGTTTATCAAATTTATCAATGAACCCTTCATTGTGATAGCGTAGTGAGACCATACATATGGCTGTAATTGGTTTATTAACGAGTTTTTTATCTATTAATGCAACATATTTTTTGATATAGCCTTTTTTCTCAAGTCGTCTTACGCGTTCATATATAGGTGATGCTGTAAGATTGAGTAATTTGGCAATTTCTTTTGTTGTTTTCTTGGAATCCTCTTGTAGGATTCTTAAAATATTTAAGTCTACGTCGTCTAGTTTCTCCATTTTTCAGATAAAATTACTTTGTTGGCAATATATTTTTATTTTTAAAAGTAAGAATATATACTAATATATATAAAATAAAGAATAAAATACTTAAATATTTAAATATTAAGGTTTATTCGTCTTTAATAAAACAATATATTATAATTTTACACCAAATTGAATCATATAGTTTAATGCAAGAAAAAATACTAATTACAGGTGCAAATGGTCAATTAGGATCTGTGTTGACATTAGAATTGCAAAAGAAATTTGGAATAGATAATGTTGTTGCCTCCGATTTAAGACCAAACAATGAATTTCATGGATTGTTTGAAATTTTAGATGTTATAGATTTTGATTCGTTAAATACTATAGTTGCAAAGTATGAAATAACACAAATATATCATTTGGTAGCAATTTTATCCGCAAATGGAGAAACTTCGCCTTTGGATAGTTGGAATATTAATATGAAAACACTGTTTAATGTTTTAGAAGTTTCAAGACTTCAAAATGTAAAAAAAGTGTTTTATCCTAGCTCAATTGCTGTATTTGGAGGTAATGTTGAAAGAGTAAATACACCTCAGTCGCCTAATTTAACACCTTCAACGGTATATGGGATGAGTAAAGTTTCAGGAGAAAATTGGGCAAATTATTATTTTGATAAATATGGTTTAGATGTTCGTTCGATTAGATATCCGGGAGTAATTGGGTATCAATCATTACCAGGTGGTGGCACCACAGATTATGCAGTTGACATATATTATAAAGCAATCAAAAATGAAAACTTTGAATGTTTTTTAAATGCTTCAACAAAATTGCCTATGATTTATATGGAAGACGCTATTAGAGCAACAATTGAATTAATGGATGCACCTTCAGAAAAAATAGCCATTAGGACATCTTATAATATAGCAGGAATGAGTTTTACTCCTAAAGATGTATTTGAAGCCATTCAAAAAATATATCCTCAATTTCAAATTACCTATAAGCCAGATTTTAGACAGAAAATTGCTGATTCGTGGCCTGCTAGTATAGATGATGCTGATGCGAGAAACGATTGGAATTGGAAACCTAAATACAATTTAGATACCATGACCAATGATATGATTAAAAATTTACAACAACACAATAATAGAATACCTCAACATATTTAAAGCAGTATGTATAAAATAGTTAAAGTAGGATTACAAAAAGATCTTGAAGTAATAAAATCGAGAGGACTTTATAAAAATGAAAGGGTAATTACATCAAAACAAGGAGCAGAAATTGATACAACATTACAAAAAAATGTATTAAATTTTTGTGCCAATAATTATTTAGGACTTGCTGCATCTAACGAAGTTATAGAGGCAGGAATTGATGCTATAAGAACACATGGTTTTGGACTTTCTTCTGTAAGATTTATCTGTGGAACACAAGATATTCATAAAGAATTGGAAAAAAAGACAGCAAGGTTTTTAGGAATGGAAGACTGTATTTTATATGCAGCCGCTTTTGATGCCAACGGAGGTCTTTTTGAACCTTTACTTTCTGCAGAAGATGCGATAATTTCGGATGAACTTAACCATGCTTCTATTATTGATGGGATAAGACTTTGTAAAGCTAAACGATTTAGATATAAGCATAATGATATGGAAGATCTTGAAAATCAATTGATTCAAGCATCTTCAGTAAGACGTAAGCTTATTGTTACCGATGGGTCTTTTTCAATGGATGGAACTATAGCGCAATTAGATAAAATTTGTGATCTGGCGGATAAGTATGATGCCTTGGTAATGATTGATGAATGCCACTCAACTGGTTTTATCGGCGCAAAAGGTAAAGGAGTGCATGAATATCATAATGTGATGGATCGTGTAGATATTATAACAGGTACTTATGGAAAAGCCTTGGGTGGCGCTTCTGGAGGTTTTACTGCAGCCAGAAAAGAAATAGTAGATATTTTAAGACAGCATTCACGCCCATATTTATTTTCTAATACTTTGGCCCCTTCTATAGTAGGAGCAACTATTAAAGTGTTAGATATAATTTCTAATTCTACACATTTAAGAGATAAACTTGAAGTAAATACAACATATTTTCGATCAAACATGACTGCTGCAGGATTTGATATTGTTCCAGGAATTCACCCAATTGTGCCTATTATGCTTTACGATGCACAGTTAGCACAAGAATTTGCGAAAAAACTTTTTGATGAAGGAATTTATGTTACTGGGTTTTTCTTCCCAGTAGTACCAAAGGGGAAAGCGAGAATACGAGTCCAATTATCTGCTGCCCATAATATGAAGCATATTGATAAAGCAATTGAAGGCTTTTATAAAGTCGGAAAAGAACTAAACGTTATTTAATTGACCAATATATGCTATTTGAAAGTATAATTATATATTATTTGAACTTGAAACAACAAAAAGAGTAAAGAAATGGGAATAGAAAAACCAACACTTGTAATTTTAGCAGCAGGAATGGGTAGCCGATATGGCGGATTAAAACAGATAGATTCATTTACTCCAGAAGGAGATACTATTATTGATTTTTCAATTTATGATGCGCTTCAAGCTGGGTTTGGAAAGTTCGTTTTCATTATAAGAAAAAGTTTTGAAAAAGAATTCAAAGAAATTTTTAACAAAAAACTAGAAGGGAAGGCGGAAGTTGCTTATGTGTATCAAGAGCTTGAAAATGTTCCTGAAGAATATATCAATCCAGAGAGAACAAAACCTTGGGGAACCGGTCATGCGCTTTTAATGACAAGAGAGGTCGTGCAAGAAAATTTTGCAATTATCAATGCCGACGATTTTTATGGGAAAGAAGCCTTTGAAATTATGGCAAAATCTTTAGTAAGTAAAGATAAGGAGTCTTATGATTTTAGCACAATGGCTTATTTATTAAAAAACACGGTGTCAGATCACGGGTTTGTTTCGAGAGGAGAATGCCAAGTAAATGAAAAAGGATACTTGATAGATATCGTTGAACGTACTCATATAGAAAAAATTAAGGATAGTTTAATGCGTAAAGACGATGATGGGAATTTTGTTCCAATGGATGAAGATACGATTGTATCGATGAATTTTTTCGGGTTTACCCCTAAATGTTTTGAGTTTGGCGATAAATTGTTTGAAGAGTTTCTTGAAACCAATCAGGAAAACTTAAAAGCTGAATTTTTTCTTCCTACAGTTGTAAACGAAATTTTGAATTCAGGTATCGCAACTGTCGAAGTATTGAAATCAGATGCTAAATGGTTTGGAGTGACCTATAAAGAGGACAAAGAAATTGTTCAAAAGGAAATAAAAGATTTAAGAAAAAAGAATATTTATCCAGCAAATCTTTGGTAAAATGCTAATAGAAAAATTAAAATACGTTTTCAGCCAATTTCAGAGTCATGGAGAGTTCGATTCATTTGAAGAACTAGCGTCAGGTCATATAAATGACACCTATTTAATAAAAACAAAAAAAAAGCCCTACTACGTATTACAGCGCATTAATTTTGGTGTTTTTATTGATGTACCAGGTCTTATAGAGAATAAAGTAGCCGTCAGTCGCTATATTCAAGAAAAATTAAAAAATCTTTCCAAAAAAAAACAAGAACGCCAAGTACTTGTGTTTGTTAAATCCAAAAGCGGAGCATCTTATTATCAAAGTGATGATGGAAGCTACTGGAATTTGATGCTCTTTATTGATGATAGCGTAACTTTTGAAACTGTTAAAAGCGAAAAAATTGCTTATCAAGGCGGAAAGTTATTAGGCCGGTTTTTAACGCTAACAAACGATTTTGATGTTTCAAAACTAACTGAAGTTATTCCAAAATTTCATGATATGTCATTTCGGTATTCACAATTTGAACAGGCACTAGTCTCGGCATCTAAAGAGAGGTTAGATCGAGCCAAAGAATATATTAATAAAATAGCAGAGCTTAAAGAAGAAATGCACATTCTTCAAGAATTAAAGGAAACCGGAAAAATTAAAACCCGGGTTACACATAACGATACTAAAATTTCAAACATTCTATTTAGCAAAAAGGATAAAGGGCTTTGTGTCATAGACACAGATACAGTAATGCCAGGAATTGTGCATTATGATTTTGGAGACGCTGTGCGCACAATTTGTACTACTGCAGAAGAAGATGAAAAGAATTTAGATTTAGTGGAGTTCAATATGTCTTATTACCAAGCATATTCTAAAGGGTTTTTAAAGAAAATGAAACCTTTGCTATCTCCATTAGAATTGGAGCTTCTCCCACTAGGTGCAAAAACTATGACATTCATAATGGCTTTACGCTTCTTAACTGATTACTTAAGTGGTGATGTGTATTACAAAACTAAATATCCAAAGCATAATTTTGATCGCGCAAAAAATCAATTTAAACTTTTGGATAGTATGTCTAAAAAAATAACGCAATTAGAAACAATAAAATAAATGAAGAAATATGTTATTACAGGAGGCGCAGGTTTTATTGGAAGTCATATTGCGGAACATCTATCAAGTCTGGGAAATAAGGTAACTATTTTGGACAGTTTAAGAACTGGATTTGAGAATAACCTTGAAGGATTTAATGTAAATTTTGTTAAAGGAGATATTCGGGATAAAGAATTAGTAGAAGAATTAACTAAAGATGCAAATGCCATTTTTCATTTGGCGGCATTGGTTAGTGTCCCAGAATCTTTATTACATATAAAAGAATGTGTAGAAATTAATACTATCGGAACACTAAACATTCTAGAAGCAGCAAAAAATAATCCTGGCTGTAAAGTAGTGCTTTCCAGCTCCGCGGCTAATTATGGTGACAATCCTGTGTTGCCTAAAATTGAAACCATGGTGCCAGAACCTATGACACCCTATTCGATAACAAAACTGGACGGGGAATATTACCTTAAAATGTATAATGACCAATGGAATGTTCCAACAGCTTCTTTGCGGTATTTTAATGTGTTTGGCTCACGACAAAACCCTAAATCAGAATATGCAGCTGCTGTTCCAATTTTCATCAATAAGGCGCTTCAAAATAAACCATTGACAATCTATGGCGATGGTTTGCAAACTCGGGATTTTATATATGTAAAAGACGTTGTGAAAGCTAATTTATTAGCCTCAAAAACTGGAAGAGAAACCTATAATGTGGCTTTAGGACATAGCACAACTATATTAGAACTGGCAGAAAATATTATTGAAATCACCAATTCAAAATCAAAAATTCAGTTTTTAGAAGAACGTCCTGGTGATATAAAACATTCGCAGGCCAATCCAACAAAATTCAATGCATTGGGCTTTAAACCGGAATATTCAATTCAAGAGGCTTTGGAAGAAACAATTAATTATTATCACAAAGAATTATTAACTAAACATTAGAAACTATGGTTTCCTTAAGCACACTAGATTATGTATTAATAATACTATTTTTTACTATTACACTTTCCATAGGAATTTATGTTTCAAAAAAAGCAGGCAAAAGTTCTTCAGAATTTTTCTTATCAGGGCGTACCATGCCTTGGTGGTTGTTAGGTGTCTCTATGGTTGCGACAACATTTTCAACAGATACACCCAATTTAGTTTCAGACATTGTTAGAACAAAGGGTGTTTCAGGAAACTGGGTTTGGTGGGCTTTTTTAATAACAGGATTGCTTACTGTTTTTGTTTATGCCAAACTTTGGAGAAAATCAAATGTCAATACCGATATTGAATTTTACGAATTTCGGTATGGTGGTGCTCCAGCCAAATTTTTAAGGAAATTCAGAGCGATCTATTTAGGCGTTATTTTTAATGTTATAACGATGTCCGCTGTAACGCTGGCAGCTATTAAAATTGGAGGGATTATGTTGGGTTTAGAACCATGGCAAACGGTAATTAGTGCAGGACTTATCACAGTAGTTTTTAGTGCGTTAGGAGGTTTTAAAGGTGTTGTCTATACCGACTTTGTATTGTTTTTTGTAGCAATGGGAGGTGCCATTGGTGCTGCTTATTATTTGGTTAACATCCCAGAAGTAGGTGGTATAGAGGCCTTAATGGCAAACGAAAATGTAGCGGATAAGCTTTCCATACTTCCAGATTTTAATAATAAACATGCTTTAATAACTTTATTGATTATTCCTTTGGCAGTACAATGGTGGAGTTCTTGGTATCCTGGTGCAGAACCTGGCGGTGGTGGTTATATTGCACAGCGAATGTTAGCGGCCAAAGATGAAAATCATGCCATTGGCGCTACTTTTTTCTTTAACATCATGCACTATGCACTCCGACCTTGGCCATGGATAATAGTTGCTTTGGCGTCATTGGTTGTATTCCCAGACCTAGCGAGTATCCAAGAAGCGTTTCCCCTTATAGCAGATGATAAATTAGGGCACGATTTAGCCTATTCTGCTATGCTTACCAAATTACCAAGTGGATTACTTGGTTTAGTTTTAGCATCGTTAATAGCAGCTTATATGTCCACAATATCTACCCAGTTAAATTGGGGTTCTTCATATATTGTTTATGATTTTTATAAACAGCAAATTAATCCGAATGCTTCTGAAAAAAGATTAGTAGCCGTTGGACGAATATCAACTGTTGTGCTTATGGTGTTTAGCGCATTATTGGCTTTGCTTTTACAAAACGCTTTACAATTATTTGAAGTATTATTGGTATTCGGAGCAGGAACTGGACTCATATTTATTTTACGCTGGTTTTGGTGGCGTATTAATTCTTGGAGTGAAATTACCGCCATGTTCGCTTCTGGAATTATTTCAATTTTATTAAAATTAACACCCATTGGTGCTTACTTCTTTGCTCCAGAAACGGGTCTATTTGAAGATTATTATGAATATCCTTTTGTTGTTTTAATAACAACAATTATATGGTTAGGTGCAACTTATATGACACAACCAGAGAGTAAAGAAGTATTACGTTCTTTT
>CAXMOQ010000081.1:11129-11368 GCA_964195015.1 uncultured Flavobacteriaceae bacterium
AGGAGGTCCAGGATGGTCCAAAATAATCAATGAAGCAAAAGCTGAAGATATTATATTAAAAGATAATAATGAAGGTTGGAGCGTACCATCAGGAATTGTAGCAATGCTATTGGGTTGTGTATTAATCTATAGCTGCATGTTTGCAACGGGTTATTGGATTTATGGCGATTATAATTATGCAATTACTCTAACAGTTTTGGCAATAGTTTCCGGGTTATTCTTAATCAAGACCTGGAAGA
>CAXMOQ010000082.1:0-11239 GCA_964195015.1 uncultured Flavobacteriaceae bacterium
AAATTGGTGCAGGAGGCAATATTACGATATTAAGCCTTTGCTAATAGATAAAAAGCAAGATCTCACACACATAACCAGTGCTGCGTATTCTCCGGATGGTAAGCATTTATATGTAACAACTAACTATGCTAATAAAAAGGATAGACCAAAAGGAACCTATAAACTCACTAACTTTTATATTGAAGTAGGCGAGTATGTTGATGGTGTTGGATGGACTAATTTTAAGATACTCCCGTTTTGTAAAACAAAATATTCGTATGCGCATCCTAACGTAAGTCCAGATGGGAAAACCCTGTATTTTATTGCCAATATTCGAAGTGGAAAAGATAATACCAAAGAGCCATCTGATATTTTTCGAGTTGTAATTAATGATGATAGCACCTATGGAGAACCGGGAAATTTAGGAGCCAATGTAAATTCATATAGTCGTGAAATGTTTCCGTATATGGCACATGACAATACGTTATACTTTGCATCAAACAATCCCAATGGTGTTGGTGGCTTCGATATTTATAAAAGTGTGATGAATGGAGATGGTACCTTTGAAAAAGCAGAGATTTTATCAAAGCCTATTAATAGCAAAGAGAGTGATATTAGATTTGTTATTGATGAAAACGGTTCGGGTTATGTAGCTTCTAAACGAAAAGGCGGTAAGGGCGATGATGATATTTATTACTTCAATAAAAAATAATTATAACAGAAATTTTACCTTATTTTAAAACGGAAAACAGATAATTGACAAAGCGTCTTTACTCTTTTTTCTGTAATCTTTCATCTTTCTTAACACGTTTCAAATCCAATAAATTAATAGGATTAATACCTAACCCTTTTACATTTTTTCTGGTGAAACGAATGACTTCGTCATAATATAATGGCACCATCAGTGCTTTTTGCATTGCCAAAGAATCCATTGTTGTATATAAATATTTTCTTTCTTCAATATTGGTCACTGTAAAAGCCTTATTATATAAGCTATCAAAAGTAGCGCTTTTATAGTGAAAATAATTAGAGCCATTAGGTGCAAAATTCTTACTGTAAAATATCGATAAATAGTTTTCGGCATCCAGATAGTCAGCGATCCAAGAGCTTCTAAACATATCTACTTTCCCATTAGACCTTGCAGATCTTAGGGTCGCTTCTGGCATAACATCTACATTAATTATTAATCCTGTTTTTTCAAGTTCACGTTGTATAAATTCACAAAAACTCAAGTAATTACTAGTTGTGGTTAATGTGATCTCTGGATTTGTGATACCACTTTCTTTTTTAAATTGCTCAACGAGCTGTTTTGCTTTTTTGGGTTGATAACCAAAACCAACAGACGCTTCATGCCCTTGAAGTCCTATGGGAATAAAACCACCATGGGCGGGGTTGCCGATGCCATTGCGCAAATAAATCATCATTTTTTTTCTATCAAACCCATAGTTTATGGCTTTTCTTATTAATTCTGATTGTATTTCCGGTGTTTTAGAATCCAAGTAAAATCCTAAATACTCGGTGTTTAAATAAGGGCCACGAATCATATTTACGGTTTCGGCATAGGTATCCCGAAGCCTCCCATCGGCTGTTAGCAGTTCATCTTTATACGATGCATCTAAACTGTTTAAAAAATCTAAATTTCCTTGAGCAAACTGCAAAAACTCACTTTGCTTATCTGGTAAAAAGGTAATCGCAACTGCTTCTAAATAAGGTAAAGCGTTACCTATACTATCTTTTTCGAAATAATAAGGATTTTTTCTAAAAACAAGCTTTATGTTTTCTTCCCATCGTTTAAACTTAAAAGGACCTGTGCCAATAGGATGTGATCTAAATTCACTGCCATAGTGTTGTGTGATTTCTTTAGGCACTACCGAACAATACTTCATTGATAATAGTCCTATAAACGCAGGAAATGGTTGTTTTAATCTAATTTCAAATAACGTATCGCTTATAGCTTCAAAGTCATCTACTTTATTTAAAACCCAGCTTCCAGGAGCTGCAATCTCGCTATCTCTTAAGCGGTTTAAGCTATGTTTAAAATCTTCGGCGACTACTTTTCTTGTAGAATCTTTTCCAAATAATTTGTGCTTATGAAAAAAAACGTCGTCGCGTAGTGAAAAAGTATAGGTTAGCCCATCTTCAGAAATAGTCCAGTTTTTAGCAATGCATGGAATAATATTCAAGTCGTTATCCATTTGAACCAAGCCATTAAATAATTGATTACTTACCCAAGTATCTTGCAGCGTTCTTGAAAATGCAGGGTCTAAAGTATTTATATTAGCATGTTCGTTATACCTAAAAACCAAATCATCTTTATTGGAGTTGGTATTCTTTCCGCATGAAGAACAGATAAATACTAATAGGATGTAGATTAATAATCTTAAATTCATTTTTTTTATTTGGGTTATTTCTATCCCTATACCACATTTCGGGATTTAGGAAAATGTATTTTCTAATATTGTTTAATGATTTTTCATCTCTAATGTTATGGTCGTAAAAATGCGATTGCCAAGGAAATTCTGATTAATTAATTTCGCCCGTACTGTAACCATCCTTTTAAAAAAACGAATCATTGTTGATAGTGAATTTGAATAGTCGTAATTCTTTAATCTAGCTGATTGAATTCTATATGTGTTCTTAAATTTTTTATTCAATGCTTAATTATTGTAAATTTGCAACCTTGGTAAAAATACAAAATGAACGCTAGAAAAAAAGTAGCATTTTATACATTAGGCTGTAAGCTTAATTTTTCTGAAACATCAACCATTGCGAGAAGCTTTAATGATGAAGGATTTGATCGTGTCGATTTTTCGGAAGCTGCCGATATCTATGTTATCAACACCTGTTCGGTTACTGAAAATGCCGATAAGCGTTTTAAAACTATTGTTAAGCAAGCTCAAAAAACAAACCCTGAAGCCTTTGTTGCAGCTGTTGGGTGTTATGCGCAATTAAAACCGCATGAATTAGCCGATGTTAACGGTGTTGATTTGGTGCTTGGTGCAACCGAAAAATTCAACGTTACAAGCTATATCAATGATTTATTAAGTCATCCCGAGCGCAGTCGAGGAGCTGGTGAAGTCCATTCGTGTGATATTGATGATGCCGATTTTTATGTGGGAAGCTATTCCATTGGAGATAGAACCCGTGCCTTTTTAAAAGTGCAGGATGGGTGCGATTATAAATGTACCTATTGCACCATTCCTTTAGCGCGTGGCATTTCACGCAGTGAAACGCTGGAAAATGTATTGAAAAATGCTAGAGACATTTCTGAACAGAATATTAAAGAAATTGTGTTAACAGGCGTGAATATTGGTGATTATGGTAAAGGTGAATTTGGAAACAAAACACATGAACATACTTTTTTAGATTTGGTTACTGAATTAGATAAAGTAGAAGGCATTGAGCGACTGCGAATTTCATCAATTGAGCCTAATCTTTTAAAGAATGAAACTATTGATTTGGTCTCTAAATCTAGAGCTTTCGTACCACATTTTCATATTCCGCTGCAAAGCGGAAACAATGCTATTTTAAAGCTGATGCGTCGGCGTTACATGACAGAACTGTACGTTGATCGTGTTACAAAAATTAAAGAAGCCATGCCTCATGCCTGTATTGGTGTGGATGTGATTGTTGGTTTCCCAGGAGAAACCGACGAGCATTTTTTAGAAACCTATAATTTTATAAACGCACTGGACATCTCGTATTTACACGTATTTACGTATTCTGAAAGAGATAACACTGCTGCTGCAGAGATGCATGGTATTGTTCCCAAAAATGTAAGAACAAAGCGCAGTAAAATGCTACGAGGCTTATCGGTTAAAAAGCGTAGGGCATTTTATGAAAGTCAAATTGGGACAAAAAGAACAGTACTTTTTGAAAGTGAAAACAAGGAAGGTTATATCCACGGATTTACCGAAAACTACGTAAAAGTAAAAACACCATGGAATCCGGAATTAGTTAATACACTCCATGAAATAGAACTTACCAAGATAGGCGATGATGGTTTGGTAAGCCCTGAATTTGTTAAAGAGCTAGTGTCATAAAAAAAGCCGAAGTTTAAACTTCGGCTTTGTATTTTGTACAATATCATTTTAAGATTATATTCTTAAACCTACTGGGAGCATACTTTTATATTGTCTGTTTTTTCTAATAAATTTCGCAATTTCCGGACTTGTTGGTACAACGCTTAAATTGCGGTCGTCAATGTTTTCAAAAACTACTTTCAGAAAATCATCACTAAAGTCTTCATCGGTAATTGTATTAGGAATAATAAGCTTTGTTAGAAATATTTTTCGATCTTGTAGGGAGTATTCAATTTTGGCTAAATCGTCGTCAATTTTAATTTCAAATTGACGTAAAAAGTCATTGTCTATTAATTCTGCTGCATCAATCATAATAAATATGTTTTTAATTCTTAGGAAACTTAAATAGCGAGTACTATTTTTATATAGCTTTGCAAGGCGCAATTTACGAAAAAATATTGTTATTACAGTTATAATAATCAGTTAAAACCTTATGAATCAAGATTTAATTCATGTTTATTTAATGCCGGGCATGGCAGCTAGTCCTTTAATCTTTGAACATATTAAATTAGCCGAAGATCAATTTGAGATTCATTGGTTGGAATGGATGATACCTACGAAGGACGAAACCCTTAATAATTACGCAAATCGAATGACGGGAAAGATCAAACATGAAAATGTTGCATTACTTGGTGTTTCATTTGGCGGTATTTTGGTTCAGGAAATGAGCAAACATATTAAACTTCGCAAGCTTATTATTGTTTCCAGCGTAAAAACAAAGCATGAACTTCCAAAACGAATGAAGCTGATAAGAAAAACAAAATCCTATAAATTAATCCCTACCAGATTATTTGGCAATGTAGAAATTTTAACAAAATATATTTTTGGAGAGAAAGCCACCAAACGTTTGGCGCTTTACGAAAAATATTTATCGGTAAACGATAAGCAATATTTAGATTGGGCAATTAAACAAATGATATGCTGGAATCAGGAAGCGTATATTCCTGGAATTATTCACATTCATGGCGAGAAAGATGCTGTCTTTCCAATGCATAACATAAGCGATTGTGTCACTATAAAGGGAGGAACACATATTATGATAATTAATAAGTACAAGTGGTTTAATGAGAATTTACCTCAAATTATTTTAAGTTAAAATCCTGATTGGATTTAATTATAATTTTTAACTTTATCAAAACTTATTAAAGATGAAGACAATACAAAAAGCTTTGACATTCGTAGGATTATTAAGTTTGGCAGCGTTATTTATTTATGCGCTTCAAGATGCCCCAAGTGACGAGAATTTCGAAAAAAAACTCATAAACGATTATAATGTCTATGCGCTGCAAATTCCAGAGCAATTAGACTTTGCAGGTGAACCAATGCCACTTAAAAATCCAGATATTTTAGAACGTATGGACAGAGAGCTGCTGGTAAATACGTATTGGCAATCTAATGGTTTATTAATGTTTAAACGTGCAAAAAAGTATTTTCCTATTATTGAGCCTATATTGGAAAAGAACGGGATACCAGATGATTTTAAATATTTGGCTGTTATTGAAAGCGGATTGACCAACGCAACATCGCCAGCCGGAGCAAAAGGTGTTTGGCAGATTATGAAAGCTACAGGAAAAGAAAATGGTTTAGAAATTAATGGTAATGTTGATGAGCGTTACCATCTCGAAAAGGCGACCGAAGTAGCCTGTAAATACCTGATTAAATCTAAAGAGCGATTAGGCTCATGGACTTTGGCAGCTGCTGCTTATAACGGCGGTAATGCTGGGATTTCGAAGCAATTGGATAGGCAAAATGTTGGAGACTATTACGATTTATTGTTGGGTGAAGAAACGGGACGTTATGTGTTTAGAATAGTGGCTTTAAAAGAAATTTTAACCCATCCAGATAAGTACGGATTTAATTTTAGAGATAAAGATTTGTATAATAATATTCCAACATATAAGGTTGAAGTTGATTCGGTAGTTACAGATTTCTCAAAATTTTCTGAACACTTTGGAATTAACTATAAAATTCTAAAAATTCACAACCCTTGGTTGCGAGAGAACCATCTAAACAATAAGACAAATAAACAATATGTTATTGATATTCCTAAAGATGGATATTACCTCAATCAATAGATGTATTCAGGGTTTTCCTAAGGAGGATGTTTAAGAAAAATTTAATTAATGTCGTCTTTGCTGTCTATGGCCACCAAAATGCTGATTTGGAGCTTGTGCACGCTTCATATTGTCTTTCATCATTTTAATTTGATCTTTCAACATACCTTGTTTATCAAGCTTTTGGGCTTCAGTTAAGAGTTTTTGTGCTTCTTGCTTTCTTCGTTTTGAAAATGCAATACCGGCCAAATTCAACTTTGCCATGGCTAAATCGTGTTTCATTGATAGTCCAAGAGCAATAGCCTTTTTAAAGTGTTTTTCGGCCTCGTTCATATTGCTTTGAGACACCATAATGCCATGTAAATAGTAATAATAGCCTTGTTGTTTGGTAACCAAAGCGGCTTCCGGATTTTTTATTTTATTCAACCATTTTGTTGCGCCATCAAAATCTTGCTTCCGTAATCTTAAAAAAGCTAGTAAAATAAATTCGTTTTTAAAATATAAGAAGATAAAGATTGACGATAAAAGAATGAACATTATCCCATTACCTATAAACCCTTCAGTGAACTGATAAACGGCATAGGCAATGATTAAAATGGCAATGATTAATTTTATAATTTTGTTGTACATATTTCAAGTATGATTTTGAGAATACAAAGGTAGTAAAAACAATTATAAATATATTTAATATTAGGTTTGTCAAAGTAAAAACTCTTTGTATATTTGCACGCAGTTTTGAGATAGCTCTTAACTATTAAAAAGATTATTCAGATTATAAAAATATAAGACAATGCCAAAAAGAACGTTTCAGCCATCAAAAAGAAAAAGAAAGAATAAGCACGGCTTTAGAGAAAGAATGGCTAGTGTAAATGGTAGAAAAGTACTTGCTCGTAGAAGAGCTAAAGGTAGAAAGAAACTGTCTGTATCTTCGGAATTAAGACATAAAAAATAATGATTAACAATTGTTGATATTTTAAAGGTGTTACTTAACGGTAACGCCTTTTTTTTTATCTGTTTATGATTATTTTTGAAACATATTAAAAAATTGCAATGCCAAAGAATCCAAAACTTAAATCCGTATTAATAATAGGCTCAGGTCCTATAGTCATTGGGCAAGCCTGTGAGTTCGATTATTCAGGTACACAAGCCTTAAGATCACTTCGAGAGGACGGAATAGAAACCGTACTAATCAATTCTAATCCAGCAACGATAATGACGGATCCGTCAATGGCAGATCATGTGTACTTGTTGCCGTTAACAACAAAATCTATTATTAAAATACTTGAGGAACACCCTCAAATTGATGCTGTATTACCTACCATGGGTGGGCAAACAGCCTTGAATTTATGTATTGAAGCCGATGAAAAAGGCATTTGGGAAGATTTTGGAGTGGGCATTATTGGTGTTGATATTGATGCTATTAATATTACAGAAGATAGGGAGAAGTTTAGAGAGCTCATGCTTAAAATTGGCATCCCGATGGCACCTCAAGCAACAGCGACCTCTTATTTAAAAGGAAAAGAAATTGCCCAAGAGTTTGGATTTCCATTGGTTATTAGAGCCTCATTTACATTGGGTGGCGCAGGCGCATCTTTTGTGCATCATGAAGAAGAGTTTGACGAATTATTAACCCGTGGTTTGGAAATTTCGCCAATCCATGAAGTGATGATTGATAAAGCTCTTATTGGTTGGAAGGAATACGAACTTGAATTACTTCGTGATAAGAATGATAACGTCGTTATTATTTGTACCATCGAAAATATGGATCCTATGGGAATTCATACAGGTGACTCCATAACCGTTGCACCGGCTATGACTTTGAGCGATAGAACCTTCCAGAGAATGCGTGATATGTCTATTCACATGATGCGTAGTATTGGCGATTTCGCTGGCGGTTGTAATGTGCAATTTGCAGTGAGTCCAGACGAGAAGGAGGATATTATTGCAATTGAAATTAATCCGCGTGTATCCCGTTCTTCGGCATTGGCGAGTAAAGCAACAGGTTATCCTATTGCCAAAATTGCAACAAAATTAGCGATTGGCTATCATTTAGACGAATTAAGCAATCAAATTACTAAATCTACTTCAGCTTTATTCGAACCGACATTAGATTACGTTATTGTGAAAATCCCACGTTGGAACTTTGATAAATTTGAAGGGAGTGATCGTACACTTGGTTTACAAATGAAATCGGTAGGTGAAGTCATGGGCATTGGGCGCTCGTTCCAAGAGGCACTTCATAAAGCCACCCAATCGCTTGAAATTAGTCGAAATGGCATTGGTGCCGATGGCAAAGGTTACAAAAATTACGATCAGATTATTGATAAGCTTACACATGCAAGTTGGGACAGAGTTTTTGTGATCTACGATGCCATTCAAATGGGAATTCCGTTAAGCAGAATTCATGAAATCACTAAAATTGATATGTGGTTTTTAAAACAATACGAAGAGTTGCATGTTCTTGAAAAAGAAATTTCTACTTATACCATAGATACTATTCAAAAGGACTTATTACTTGAAGCCAAGCAAAAAGGTTATGGTGATAGACAAATAGCTCATATGTTAAAGTGCCTTGAAAGTCAGGTTTATAATAAGCGTGAAGAACTAGGAGTAAACCGGGTTTTTAAATTAGTAGATACCTGTGCAGCCGAGTTTAAGGCAAAGACACCATATTATTATTCTACTTTCGAAGCAGATGTTGAAACGGCTGATGGTAAACGTTTTGCCGATAATGAAAGTGTGGTTTCCGATAAGAAGAAAATCGTTGTTTTAGGTTCGGGACCCAATAGAATAGGACAAGGTATCGAATTCGATTATTGTTGTGTACATGGTGTTTTAGCAGCAGCTGAATGTGGTTACGAAACCATCATGATTAACTGTAACCCTGAAACGGTTTCAACCGACTTTGACACCGCTGATAAACTTTATTTTGAACCGGTATTTTGGGAACATATTTACGATATCATTAAGCACGAAAAACCTGAAGGTGTCATTGTTCAGCTAGGCGGACAAACCGCTTTAAAACTTTCTGAAAAGCTTGACAGATATGGTATAAAAATCATAGGAACAAGCTTTAAATCCCTTGATTTAGCCGAAGATAGAGGGAGCTTTTCTAATATACTTAAAGAAAATAACATTCCTTATCCAGAATTTGATATTGCTGAAACCGCCGAAGAAGCACTTGCTGTAGCAGAAAAGTTAAACTTTCCAATTTTAGTTCGTCCGTCGTACGTGCTAGGAGGACAAGGTATGAAGATAGTTATAAACAATGAAGAGTTAGAGGATCACGTTGTAAATATACTTCGAAAAATGCCAGCTAATAAACTGCTGTTGGATCATTATCTTGATGGCGCGATTGAAGCAGAAGCGGACGCCATTTGTGATGGTGAAAATGTGTACATCATAGGGATTATGGAGCATATAGAACCCTGTGGCATTCACTCTGGCGATAGTAATGCCACCTTGCCACCATTTAATCTTGGCGATCTGGTCATGCAGCAAATAAAGGATCATACCTATAAGATTGCATTGGCTTTAAATACAGTTGGGCTGATTAACATCCAGTTTGCCATAAAAGACGATATGGTATATATTATTGAAGCTAATCCAAGAGCCTCACGTACAGTACCATTTATTTCTAAAGCCTATGGAGAACCTTATGTAAATTATGCGACGCAAGTTATGTTAGGGGAGAAGAAAGTAACCGACTTCGACTTTAAACCTTACTTAAAAGGTTATGCCATAAAGCAACCTGTGTTTTCTTTTAATAAGTTTCCTAATGTAAATAAACAGCTTGGTCCAGAAATGAAAAGCACGGGAGAAAGCATATTGTTTATCGACGGATTAAGAGACGACGAATTTTACAATTTGTATTCTCGGCGTAAGATGTATTTAAGTAAGTAAGAGGTTATTCATGTATTTCGATGATTTCATAAATATAATTAGTTTCAAGCCAAGCTTTTCTTTTTTCAATAATAGAAAGTTGAAGTTGATTTGCATTGACAATTGCATTTATTTTATCAAAATTGCAGTCATCGGAAAGTATCATTAATACTTGATTGTTATTTATATATTTTGGAAGTTGTAAAAAAAGTTTTTCGAAATACTCAAAGTTAGCTCCACAAAACCAAGCTTGTTCTTTTATGTTTTTTGGATTTTTTGGATAATAGGGCGGATTTATAACGATATAATCAAATTGGCAATTTTTCAGATTTTCAAATAAGTCTGAAGATTTCACTTCAAGATTAAGATTATTAGTTAGGGCTGAATTTTTTACATATTCTAAAGCAATTTCATTAATATCTGTGGCAGTTACTTTAGCTCCTTTTTTTGCAGCAAATAAGGAAACAATACCACAACCACAGCCAAGTTCTAAAAATGTTTTATCCTTTAAATCGATTGATTTTATAAAGTCCAGTAAGATTTTGGTGCTAAAAGTAAAATGAGGTGGAAAAACATTTGGATGAACAACTGCTTTAATGCCATTATAAACAAATGTTCTTGGTTTAGAATAATACCACTGTAAAGCAATTTTAAAAAAGGGATGCATTATATTTTTTAAGAACTTTTTCATTATTCAGAATAAAAGCCTTGAATTTCTGGCTGACGGTATTTCCACAATTTATGCAAAATCTTTATTTCATATGGAAAATTGTAAAGACCATATTTAAAGCGATAACCAGAAACCAATTTAAGTAAATTCTTTTTGTACCCTTTTATTCTAAAATCGGAAACAGTTGGATAATAACCATTTAGCACCGTTTCAAAATTTTTGATTTTATCAACCATTTTTGATGTTAACCAAGGCGTTAAAGGGTTTTTTCGCAAATCAAAATTTTCCCATGCAGGATCTAGCCAATCGCCTAATTGTTTTGGGAAATTAAAACCTGCATTTTGTATTTGCTTATACAAATCCGATCCTTCAGTTGCTACAGGGCTGTATAAATAAATTATAATTTCAGAATCCGGATTGATCTGCTTGATTTCTTTTATAAAGTTAATATCCCAATCAATTTGTGCCATTACTTTTTCTGGAGTTTCTGCAGGCATACCTAAAACAAATGAGAATTCCGGAATAATACCTATATGAATCATTCTTTTAGCGAAGTCCTTGATCATTTGGCC
>CAXMOQ010000083.1:0-2002 GCA_964195015.1 uncultured Flavobacteriaceae bacterium
TAACAATAAAAGATAGTGAACTAAACGGTTTATATGCGACATCCCAGCGCTTGGATAAATCACCATTGGCATTGTAGATTTTCGGGCTAGAAAAGAATTTTTGTTTAACAAATCGTGTTCTAAAACGTGTTCATTTTCGTGTTCAATTGTAATAATTTCATTTAGAGTAGACATAAAAAAACGGTTTTGAGTGAACAAAACCGCTAGCTTAAAGGACTTTATCAATGTAGCGAGAACGAGAATTGAACTCGTGACCTCCGGGTTATGAATCCGACGCTCTAACCGACTGAGCTACCTCGCCATAAATTGAGGCTGCAAATATAAAAACAATATTATTGCAAGCAAACAATAGGTGATTAAAATATTTTTTAAAAATAGTTCAAAACTTATCAATTAATGTATATATTGAGCACGTTAAATTTTAGAAGATTTTATGGAAGAGAAAATTAAATTTGAGTTGGAGTTCCCAATACATGCTTCGCCCCAATTGCTATATCAATATATTTCTACACCTTCAGGTTTGTCCGAATGGTTTGCCGATAACGTGAATTCCCGTGGGGAGTTATTTACTTTTATTTGGGACGACAGCGAAGAACAAGCTAAATTATTAAGCAAAAAAAATGGCGAACGCGTTAAATTTAAGTGGTTAAATGGCGAGGACGATGCGTTGTCATATTTTGAAATTAGAATTCAAGTTGACGATATTACCAAAGATGTCTCTTTAATGATCGTCGATTTTTCTGACGAAGATGAACTCGATGAAACCAAAATGCTTTGGGAAAATCAAATTTCCGATTTAAAGCAAGTCCTAGGTTCTACTTAATTTTATAATATAATTTTAAAGTATATTTGTCCCGTCCCGATAATTATCGGGATTTGGGCTTTTTTAATGATAAATTTTAACGAAAATATATTAGAGGAAAACACCGTAATCTCCGCGAACAACAGAGGCTATACTTACGGCGATGCACTTTTCGAAACTATAAAAACCGCTTTCGGAAAACTGCTTTTTTGGGAAGATCATTACTTCAGGTTAATGGCTTCTATGCGTATTATGCGCATGGAAATTCCTATGAACTTTACCATGGAATTTCTTCAAGAACAAATTGAGAATACCTTAAATGCAAACCAATTATCGAAGGCTTCGGCGCGCATAAAATTAATGGTTCACAGAAACGAAGGTGGTTTGTATTTGCCTAATACAAATGCCGTCAGCTTTATAATTTCTACCAACCAAATTGAGAATGACTTTTATGTGTTAAAAGACCATGATTATAAAGTAGACTTGTTTAAGGACTATTATGCATCACCAAGTTTATTATCCACTTTAAAAACCAACAATAAAATACTGCATGTTGTAGGAAGTGTTTTTGCCAAAGAAAATGATTTGGACAACTGCTTGGTTTTAAATACCGATAAGAACGTCATCGAAACCTTAAACGGAAACCTCTTTATTGTAAAAGATAATATCATTAAAACACCACCATTAAGTGATGGGTGCCTAAAAGGGGTCATGCGTAAGCAGCTTATTGAAATTATAAATAAAACAGCTGAATATGAATGCATTGAAACATCAATTTCACCTTTTGAACTTCAAAAAGCCGATGAAATGTTTACAACAAATGTTATTGTGGGAATTCAGCCCATTACTAATTATAGAAAAAAAACCTATAGTAATGAAGTTTCAAAAAAACTACTTGAAAAGCTGAATATAAAAATAAGATTATCTTAATTAAAACTTGGATTTTCCGGAGCGTTGGACCAAATGCTGTAATCGCCTCCTAACTCCAACATTTTTTCTTTCCAAAACGTTTCGTAGTTTTTTTCAATGATTCTTTTTTTGTAGATGTTTTCTGTTACTAACCAGGAATTCGATTTAAGTTCATTTTCTAACTGCGTAGTGTTCCAACCGCTATAACCTAGGAAAAAGCGAATATCATTTTCGTCAATTTGTTTGTTTGCAATAAGCTCGGCAACGTTACTAAAATCACCTCCCCAATAA
>CAXMOQ010000083.1:2012-2377 GCA_964195015.1 uncultured Flavobacteriaceae bacterium
CTAAAGATATCTCGATGCTGTCTGGAATAATTTCTGGAATCTTATGGATAAAATATAAATTATCCTGCTCTACGGGACCGCCATTATAAATTCTAAAATTGGCTTCAACTTCTGGAATCAGGTCGTTAATGGTATAATCTAAAGGTTTGTTAAGTATGAATCCTATCGAGCCTTCGTTGGTGTGGTCTGCTAATAAAATGATAGAACGGTTAAAGGACAAATCACCAATTATTGAGGGTTCTGCGATTAACAAATCACCCTTTTTCGGTTTAATTGTAATCATGCTTTTGAGGAATTTATAACGAAAGCTAGTAAAATTTTATTAAATAACCAATGATTTGAATAATAATAAATATAAAAGCCTT
>CAXMOQ010000083.1:2387-11045 GCA_964195015.1 uncultured Flavobacteriaceae bacterium
CTATTTTAGAAGGCTTTTTAACGTTATAAAAGAAGTAAAACTAGTTTACTGCGCTTGATAAATCTGACCCAGCCTTAAACTTAACAACATTTTTTGCTTGAATTCTGATTGTTTGTCCAGTTTGTGGGTTTCTTCCGTCTCTTGCAGCTCTTTTAGAAACTGACCAAGATCCAAATCCAACTAAAGAAACTCTATTACCTTTTTGTAAAGCTCCTTCAATTTCGATTAACGCACATTCTAAAGCTTTTTTTGAAGCTGCTTTAGTAATTCCTGCGTGTTCTGCCATGGCATCGATTAAATCTGTTTTGTTCATAATATGAAATTTAATTGTTAATTAATTGTGGTTAAACATTTTGTTAAATCCTATACAAATTTATACGGATTACGCAACCACGCAAGTAATAGCAAGGGAAATACCTGTTTTTGTTGATAACTTAATGCATTTGTTAATAAAGAAGATGCATTTCATCGGTTTTTTATAAATATCAGTGTTAATAAGGGTTTACAGCATTTTTGCATCAACTTCAAAATGAAAACCATTTAGCAGCGATTTTATGTCCATATTTCGTTTTCCTGGAAGTTTCAGTTCTTTAATAAGGATATAACCTTCTTTAACAGCGATTTTCATTTCATTTTTGCTGCAAAAAATACGCCCAATTTTAAACTCATGATTCAAGAGTTCTTTATCTGCTTTATAAATTTTTACGTCTAATAGGTCACTATTATTAATAAGTGAGCTCCATGCAGCGGGATATGGGCTTAACCCACGAATTTTGTTGTAAATATGGTGTATGGAGTCGTTCCAATCAATTTTGCAATTGCCTTTATTTAACTTGTTGGCAGTTCTTATATCAATATTATTTGGTTGTGGTGTTGTGCTTACTTCCTTATATTCTATTTGTTTAACCGTTTTAAGAACTAATGCACTACCAATTTGCATAAGTTTATCGTGCAAGTCGCCTGCTGATTCGGTCGGTTCTATGGTGACTTCTTCTTGTAGAATCATATCGCCAGTATCAATTTTATCGTCAATAAAAAATGTCGATACCCCCGTTTTAGTTTCTCCATTTATAATGGCCCAATTAATTGGAGCTGCACCACGATAGTTTGGTAATAATGACGCATGAAGATTAAAAGTACCATACTTGGGCATGTGCCAAACAACTTTTGGTAACATTCTAAAGGCAACCACAATTTGGAGGTTTGCTTGTAGTGCTTCCAGTGAAGCAATAAAATGCTCGTCTTTTAAATTTGTGGGTTGCATGATCTGCAAATTCTCTGATTTCGCATATTGTTTTACAGCCGATTCATTTAATTTTCGTCCACGACCTGCAGGTTTATCGGGAGCCGTGATAATACCTACAATATTATAATTGTTATCTACTAAAGTTTTTAAAGTGGCAACTGCAAAATATGGAGTTCCCATGAATACAATCCTCAATGCGCTCATAAATGATGTAGTTTGTATGTGTTCTTTTTTGTTATTGTTATTATGCCGTGCTCTAATAATAATGGCAACACATTTTTAATATTCTTTTCTGAACAGGCTAATGTTTCAGCAAGCATTCTTGATGATAAATCACCATGTTCTAAAGCTTCTATAATACGCTTTTTAAGCGCAATTATTTCGTTTTTTGAAATGTTTTTTTCTGCCTTTATACAAACCGAACAATTACCACAAGGTGTAACATTTTCCTCACCAAAATAGGAGAGTAGCTGAATATTTTTGCAAATACTATCATTATTCACATAATTTAAAACGGACTGTACTTGTTCGTGTTTTAATGTGTTTTGTTGCTCGATGATGGCTGTAATTCTATTGATGGTTTTATCATCTTCACGAGGTTCTATAAAGGTAATTTGGGCATCTGTTTTTGTTCTATTTAGTGAAATAACAAGGTCGGTTTCTAATCGCTCAAGAGCAGTGATTAAAGTATCTTCATCAACCGATGATTTTTCGGCAATGCGCAAGGTATTGATTTTGGTAGGATGTTCAGAAATGCCACCATAGGATCTCAAAATAGATTTTACAATGAGGTTTAAATCTGGATGCGTTTCTAAATATTTAAAAATCTTATCATTGCTAATTATAAATTGAACAGAGATTTGCCTGTTAAATTGTTTTGCCAAACTAATAATGCTAGTTCTGTCCAGCAATTGCAATGCATTGTATGTTAGAACGCTGCTAAAATTATAGGTTTTACAAAAGTGATTAAAATTAAAATCGTGTGTGGTGTATTCGCCTTCACCGTACGATATTTGAAAATAGTTAGACAGCTTTCTATAGACCAACTTTATAAAATCTGCTGTAGGTAGCACGCTTAAAAACTGATTTTTAACCAGCAGTTCATCACTCTTGTTTTTTAAAATTACAGCAAAGGCTTTTTCTCCATTTCTTCCAACCCGACCAGCTTCCTGAAAATAACTCTCCATGCTGTCTGGTAAATTTATGTGAATCACGGTTTTTACATCGGGCTTGTCAATCCCCATGCCAAAGGCATTTGTAGCAACCATAACTTGCACTTGATTGTGAAGCCATTGGTTTAGGCTTTCATCTTTTTCACGGTTTGAAAGACCGCCATGATAATTGGTAGCAGTGATGCCTTTGGTTTTTAGAAATTGACTTATTTCTAGGGTTGATTTTCTGTTTCTTACATAAATGATGGATGATGCCTTATACTTTTTTAAAATGGTTTCAATGCGGTAAAGTTTGTCATCTTCATGAAACACTAGATACGCCAAATTAGGTCTTGCAAAAGATTGTTTAAAGATTTTGGGCTTAATAAAACCTAGTTCTTCAATAATATCATCAACCACTTTTGGCGTTGCCGAAGCCGTTAGCGCCACCACATTTACCGCTGGATGTAATTGCCTTAATATGTTAATTTTTTTATACGACGGACGAAAATCGTTTCCCCATTGTGAAATGCAATGCGCTTCATCAACAGCAATAAGATTGACGTTCATTTGCCTTATTCTGTCCTGTACCAGTTCTTGTTGCAAGCGTTCGGGCGATAAATACAAAAACTTGTAATTTCCGTAGATGCAATTATCTAAAAGGGTGTCAAGACGATCATAAGACAATCCACTGGTCAAAGCAATAGCCTTGATGCCTTTTTCGATTAAGGTATCTACCTGATTTTTCATTAAAGCTACCAATGGCGAAATTACAATACAAATGCCTTCTTTTGCCAAGGCTGGAATTTGAAAACAAATTGATTTTCCACCACCAGTTGGTAAAAGCACAAAGGTGTCTTCACCTTCAATAACGGCGTTTATAATGTCTTCCTGAAAAGGTCTGAAGGCTGTAAAATTCCAGTAGCGCTCTAATATGTTAATGGGATGTTGCATCACATCGCCTTTAAAATATTTAGAATATAATCTGCTCGATTTTCTATGGTATCAAAAGGAACCTCAATAATCTCATAGCCAAAACCTTCATAAATTTGTTTCAAATAATTATGAATTTGCTGTGCTTCATCAAAAGTTTCAAAGCGTTCGTTATCCATTTGATAAATAGCTTTCCATGGCGGCAGCAAGAATACATGGTTGTAGGTATGGTTTTTACAGGCATTGGTAAAGTGATCGCCATACTCTTGTTTAAAAAAGGACATATAGGCCAAAACATCGGGAACGCCTCGGTCAAAAAAAGCAATATTGCTTTTTAATTCATTGGCTTGTATAAATTGAGATACTCTACCGTTAAGTAAATCGGTATTAAACTTCATGGGATCATTAACAAAAGCAATTGGATTAGAAACACGAGTTGAAGCGTCACTTTCATTTTTTGCTTCCAAAGTCAAGGTTCTGATGATTTCGTCAAAACAATGAAAATCCTTCTTCTTCAACGCATTAATGATTGACGTTTTCCCAGTTCCTGGACTACCCGTAATAACAATTTTTTTAATATTCAATTTGGCAAGGTTTTGGATGTAAAAATCGGAATTAAAATCATAAATAAAAAATGTAAGGACAAACATCCTTAACTAAAGGTTTAATCATTAAGGATGCCAATTATATCGATGTTACATCAGACCGATAAAAATATTAATATAAACAGATGAAACTGTATCTTTGCAACATATTAAATTACCATGAGTACAAGTCAAAACACTGATGAATTTTATAAAAAATTAAAAGACCAATTGTATGACACGGCAAATTGGCCTGCAGAATATTTATACAAGTTTATTATTAAATCCGATAACCATAAAACCGCTCAAATAGAAACGCTATTTAATAATATAGGTGCGGTGATTCATACTAAAGAATCAAAAAACGGAAAATACACAAGTATATCCATCAATGTGCTTATGTCAGATCCCGATAGCGTTATAAGAAAGTATAAAGAAGTTGCAGAAAATGTTGAAGGTGTGATAAGCCTTTAGTTTTTTTTTGTATTTTGCGCTTGCATAGAAAACTACATGCATAATATTTAACTCTACACATTTTTATTTTGATAGATAATTTAGAATACAATACAGAACGTGAACATTTAATCATTCCTGAATATGGACGCCATATGCAAAAAATGATTAATTATGCCAAAGCCCTTGAAACTAAAGAAGAGCGTAATAAAGTAGCCAAAGCTATAATTTCGGTTATGGGAAATTTGCAACCTCATTTACGTGATGTTCCCGATTTTCAGCATAAACTTTGGGATCAATTATTTATCATGTCTAATTTTGAATTGGATGCCGATTCGCCTTACGATAAACCTTCGCGAGAGGTCTTTGAACAGCGGCCAGAGCCTTTACATTATCCACAAAACTTTCCTAAATACCGTTTTTATGGTAACAATATTAAAACCATGATCGACGTTGCTAATACATGGGAAGAAGGGGAGCTTAAGGAAGCATTGGTATATACAATTGCAAATCACATGAAAAAGTGTTTTTTAAATTGGAATAAAGATACCGTAGAGGATGATGTAATTTTTAAGCATTTATTTGAACTTTCAAACGGAAAAATAGATCTTAAAAATACAGATGAAGATTTGTCGGATGCAACAAGTTTAATGCGTAGTAAGACAAAATATCAAGCGAATACAAAGAAACCCCATCACCATAAAAACAAGAATTCTAGCAAAAACAGGAAACGCTACTAAATTGAGTGCATGGGAACATTTAAGATAGAAGGAGGCCACAAGCTTAAAGGCGAAATCCAACCACAAGGCGCAAAAAATGAAGCACTACAAATTTTATGTGCCGTTTTATTGACGTCTGAAAAAGTTACCGTAAACAACATTCCGGATATTGTAGATGCCAATAAATTAATCGACTTGCTCCGAAAACTGGGTGTTAAGGTCAATAAATTGTCACATGGCTCTTTTACTTTTCAAGCCGATGCTGTTGATTTAGACTATTTAGAATCCGCGGAGTTTAAAGAGGATGGACGCAGTTTGCGAGGCTCCATCATGATTGTTGGCCCGTTATTAGCACGTTTTGGTAAAGGTTATATTCCCAAACCAGGAGGCGATAAAATTGGTCGTCGCAGACTTGATACACACTTTGAAGGTTTCATAAATCTTGGAGCTAAATTCCGTTATAATCGTGAAGATTATTTTTATGGTGTTGAAGCCGATAAATTAAAAGGCACCTATATGCTTTTAGATGAAGCATCGGTAACAGGAACAGCGAATATTGTAATGGCATCCGTTTTAGCCGAAGGCACTACGACCATATATAATGCAGCCTGCGAACCATATTTACAACAACTTTGTAAAATGCTTAATCGCATGGGTGCAAAGATTTCTGGTGTTGGTTCTAATATGCTAACTATTGAAGGGGTTGATAATTTAGGCGGAACAGAGCATACCATGCTTCCCGATATGATTGAAATTGGAAGTTGGATTGGTTTAGCGGCCATGACAAAAAGTGAGCTTACTATTAAAAATGTGAGCTGGGACGATTTAGGACAAATACCAAACGTATTTAGAAAATTGGGTATTACTGTTGAACAAAAAGGTGATGATATTCATATTCCGGAACACAAAGATGGTTATGAAATACAAAACTATATTGATGGTTCCATATTAACGATTGCCGATGCACCTTGGCCTGGATTTACACCAGATTTATTAAGTATTGTTCTGGTTATTGCAACCCAAGCCAGAGGTAGTGTTTTGGTTCACCAGAAAATGTTTGAAAGCCGTTTGTTTTTTGTCGATAAATTAATCGATATGGGAGCAAAAATAATATTGTGCGATCCACATCGCGCAACTGTTATTGGTTATGATTTTAAATCACAACTAAAAGCAACGACCATGACCTCGCCAGATATTAGGGCTGGTATTTCATTATTAATTGCGGCATTATCAGCAAAAGGCACATCAACTATTCACAATATCGAGCAGATTGACAGAGGTTACGAACGTATAGACGAAAGACTTCGTGCTATAGGTGCTCATATAACAAGGGTATAAAAAACTAAAGCTTCAGTTTATAACTTTTCTTTTCTAACCATCCGGTAAAAATCACATCAGAAAAGCCCAAATAATCTTCTGATGCCGATGCATGTTCTAACCATTTTGGGATGTCTATGAGTGTAAAAAAATCGTTTACCCATATCATTAAAAGCATGGTTATGGCTCTAAGTATGTCTATGGAGGCTATTCTTTTTTGCATATACTGTTTCGTCTAATTAATAGACTTTCAAGATATAAAAAATAACTACAGAAATTAAAACCATAACCTGTTTGGTTAATGTTTAGCATGCGTCAGTTGAGCATAAATCATACCTTTACATCGTATAAAAAAACTGCTCATTTACAATTTTTCCATCGTTGACTTCAAAAACACAAACTTCTTCCATTTGCTGTCTGCCACGATCTTTAAAGGTAACATCAAAGGTCATTTTACAAGAAAAATGATTTCCTGCTACAATAGGATCACCAATGTCACCGCCATGAAATTCTTGCACATTGTCCAGCCATTGCTTGCTTTTATTCCATACGTTTTGTTTTCCAGACACTAATTCTTCAGGGTAGCCAGGCATTTCGCGACTGTTCACGTTTTCGCCGTAAAGTTCTTCAATAGCTTCCAGGTTTTGTCCTTGGCGACACATTTCTACTAAACGGTTTGCAACATCTTGAGTACTCATATTTTTATTATTTATAGTTGAATTATAAAAATAAAGAAAATAGGGATATGATTATCTTAACGAAATGTCATCAAATTATAAAACATCATTTCAGCGGATAGCATCTTTTACATACTTATCGTAATACAACTTATTATCCTAGCGTAAATAAAATCAAAAGATTAATATATTAATACAGCAAAAAAAGGTTAATTATTTATGTGCTATTTTTTTTAGCAAAACAATCATTGTAATATTGCAATTAAATTTATTTTACCAACTCGATAATGTAGAATCATAAATTAAATTAAGCAATGTCATATAAAAAGAAAAGATTAAATTTTCTTGATAGTTATCTTACACTTTGGATATTTATAGCCATGGGTATTGGTGTCGGAGTAGGTTATTTTTTTCCTTCGGTAACCTTAACTATTAATTCTTTTAGTAGTGGTTCTACAAATCTCCCCATAGCAATAGGATTGATTTTAATGATGTATCCGCCTTTAGCCAAAGTGAATTATAGTTTATTACCCAAAGTTTTCAAGAATGTAAAAATATTGACTATTTCGCTCATTCTTAATTGGATTATTGGTCCAATTCTAATGTTTGCATTGGCACTTATTTTTCTTCAAGATTATCCGGAATATATGGTTGGTCTTATTTTAATTGGATTGGCAAGATGCATTGCCATGGTATTGGTTTGGAATGATCTGGCCGAAGGGAGCAGCGAATATGGTGCTGGATTGGTGGCGCTTAACAGTATCTTTCAAGTGTTTGCTTATAGTTTTTACGCTTGGTTTTTCATAACAAAATTACCACCTCTATTTGGTTTTGAAGGTGCTATGGTTGATATTTCAATAGGAACTATTGCCGAAAGTGTAGCCATATATTTGGGAATACCATTTCTTGCTGGATTATTTAGCCGACTCATTTTGGTTAAAGTTAAAGGAGAAGAATGGTATAAAACAAAATTTATCCCTGCAATATCTCCGATAACGCTTATTGCTTTATTGTTTACAATTATCATCATGTTTTCGTTAAAAGGCGAATTAATTGTTCAACTCCCAAAAGATGTAATCGTAATTGCAGTTCCATTACTTATTTATTTTGGGATCATGTTTATCATCGGATTTTTCTTTAGCAAAGCCATGGGAGCAACCTATGATAAAAATGCAGCAATTACCTTTACAGCAACAGGCAATAATTTTGAGTTGGCCATTGCTGTTTCTATCGCCGTTTTCGGATTAAATTCCGGGCAAGCTTTTACAGGAGTCATTGGTCCTTTAGTTGAAGTGCCGGCATTAATTTTATTAGTGAGGGTTGCCTTTTGGTTAAAGAAAAAATACTATTAGGTTTAGGACCTTACTTAGTCTTGTAACAAAGAGAATCGGGATTATTAAAATAAAGAATGCGACAACATACTTTAAGCTTTTGTTAACATCAAAAGGATCTATTAATATGTAATTTTAACGACAATAATTAAACAACTCTTTAAACTTAAAAATTATGAAAAGAATTACCGTTCTTATGGCTTTCGTTTTAGCATTAAGCTTGAATGCCCAGGTACAAACACCACAA
>CAXMOQ010000084.1:0-11032 GCA_964195015.1 uncultured Flavobacteriaceae bacterium
GCAATATGAAATGGGGAAAGCGTTGACATGACTATTGGGTTTCGTTTCTTCTATTTTGAGTTAAGACCTTGTGGTTTTTAGTTGAACTTTCAATTAAGCGATTAAGTTCAGAAAATTCTTCTTTTGATAGTTCCCGATATTCACCAACGGGAATATCCAGTTTTATATTCATGATGCGCACACGCTTTAAAGTAAGAACATCATAAGTTAAATATTCACACATACGTCTTATTTGTCTGTTTAACCCTTGGGTTAAAATAATTTTGAATTGGTAAGAACTCAACTTTTCAACTTTGCATTTTTTGGTAATGCGATCCAAAATTGGAATACCGTTTGACATGCGTTCAATAAATGTTTGTGAAATGGGCTTATCGACAGTGACAATATATTCCTTTTCGTGATTATTGCTGGCGCGCAATATTTTGTTTACAATATCGCCATCATCTGTTAAAAGGATTAAGCCTTCGCTGGGTTTGTCCAATCGACCGATAGGGAAAATACGCTTCGGATAATTAATAAAATCGATAATATTATCTTTTTCAACCTGTGTATCAGTTGTACAAACAATGCCAATAGGTTTGTTGAAAGCGAGGTAAACAAATGCTGTTTTCGTGTTTGTTATGAGTTTGCCATCAACATGCACTTGATCACTAGGAGCAACTTTTGTTCCCATTTCTGGAACTTCTCCGTTAATGGTAATGCGTCCTTCGGCGATAAGTTTGTCGGCGGCACGACGCGAGCAATAACCAACTTCACTTAAATATTTATTGAGGCGTGTTAACGATATTTCCATACAGCAAAGGTAAGTGTTTATGCTTCAATAAATTCATTAATATAAGTAGTGACGGTATTATTATTAAGAGAATGCCCCATGCCTTTGGTAGTTATTAAGGTACTATTCTTAAAACTGTTTTTAATGAGCAAAGCATCGTTATAAGGAATAATGGTATCGTCTTCATCATGAATAATAAGCCCTTCAGAATTTATGTTATTAAGATATTTGGCGGTCGAAAAATCTTTTGGATGTTTGCCATAGCGTTCAATAATGGTGGTGTTTAATTGAACCTTAATTCGTTGATTATAACCTAGCATATCAGTATAACGTTTAAGAACATCCACAAATTCTGAAGGCGTACCTAACAATATTAATTTTTTCACATGCTCTAATTGATATATGTTTTGACAAAATACGGCCGCCATACCACCAACTGAATGCCCAATAATAATATCTGCTTTAAATCTCTTCGCCACCACGTGTATAGATTCTGAATATATTAGAGCATTAAAAATATGGCTTCCAGAATTTCCGTGTGCAGGTGCATCTAAAGCCACAACCGTAAAGCCTTTATCTTTTAAATTCTTGATTAAAGGTTGCCATCGCGCCGAATTACTTTCCCAACCATGCGCTAATAATACAGTTTGTTTCTTGCCTAACCAGCGGTAAGTCATAATGCCGTTGTCAGCATATGTAAGCTCTTCCTTAAAAGAGGTATCCAAAAAGTCACCTTGTATTTGGGTAATCTTCCCTTTTCTAGGTTTCGAAAATAGAGATATTGCTTTTTTCGTTGCATAAGATTTAGATAGAAAACTCAATACATTAATATATTTACCAATAAGTAGAAAGAGTAACCTTTTCATTAGCCTTCTCTGTTAACCATATCTATAGAAAATGCAGGTAAGCAAATGGCTAAATATTCACAAGGTTCGGTAAACGGATTTGAGTATTGTACTCTTGTGTTTTTATTAATTTTAATCGATTGCCCTACTTCAAGAACGATCATATCGCCATCAATAATAAATTGCTTTTTTCCTTTAATGATGTAGGTGTATTCGTCAAACTCTGGTGTTTGAAAGGGTTCACTCCAACCTGGAGGCGCAACCATATGTGCAATACTGATCTCTTGATTGCCACTTGTTGCCAAACCGAAATGTTCCTCGATGAGTTTTCCGTCGGTGGTTGGAACAATAAAAGGTGATTTTTGTATCCTATATTTTTTCATAATTATTTTTTCATAGGTTTTCTTTTTATCATACCGCCTTTAAGATCTTTTACAACACCCATAATGATGAAGGCCTTATTATCAATCTTATCTATTTCAGTTTGAAGTTTGGCTAATTCCAATCTTGTAAATATTGAGTAAATAATATCCTTGTCAAAAATATCATTACGTTTACCATAACCACCTTTACCCAAATAAATCGTACATGCTCTCCTTAATTTTTCAGTAATCATAATCCTAATATCTTCATGTTTTTCAGAAATTATAGTAACACCAACATATTCTTCAACACCATCAACCACATAGTCGACTGTTTTGGCGGCAACTAAATAGGTTAAAATCGCATATAAAGCCGTTTCAACAGACAATAAGTAAGCTCCAAAAGAGAATATTACTACATTAATTATTAGCAACACGTCGCCTATGGTTATGGATAATTTTCGACTTAAAAAGATAGCCACTACTTCGGTACCGTCTATAACACTACCACCACGCATGGCCATACCAATACCTAGTCCTAAAAAAAAACCTCCGAAAACTGCAATGAGCAGTTTGTCTTCTGTAATAAGCGGATAGTCAATGAAATGGACAACTAGTGCTAAAATGGCAATAGCAATTAAGCTTTTAATTGCAAATTTTAAACTGAATGTTTTTGAGGCTAAAATTAAGAAAGGAAGATTTACAATAATCAATAAATAGCCTAAAGGAATATGAGTAAGGTTTTGCAATAATAACGATATTCCTGTTGCTCCTCCATCAATAAATTGATTAGGGAGTAAAAACCCTTTTAAACCAAATCCTGCAGAAAAAACACCAACAATAATAAAAAAATAGTCTTTTACTGCATGCGTTAATTCCACTTGTAAAATTCTAACTAACGGAACAACCTGTTTTTTGCTTACAGAAACTGAACTTTGCTCCGCTTCAATTCTTTTGCGAGCAATAATCATTAACAGTCTTGTAATAAAAGGATTCATAAGGGTTTCAACTATGGTGTGTTACTCCAGTTAATCATAAAATATTTAATCTTAGCTTTATCTGGGATATGCGTAGCTTCAATTTTTAATTTCATATCAAACCGAAGATTGGCAGGCAATTCTTTTTTATCAATAGTGAATGAAGCATTAATGTCGTTTACCGAAACCAACACCGAATTTATTAAATTGTCAATACTGGAGATAGTATAATTATCTTGAATGTTTTTAAATGTACTTAAGGTTGAAATATTCTTATCTGTTCTAAAACGAGAATCAAGAATATGAATATTTCTTATAACAGCAGTAGAATCTAATGCTTGACTTGGTGAGAGCGTTAAAAGTTTTTTTCCGCCCTTCTCAAATATTTCGATGTTATTAATATTCCCTGTAAATTCGTCGCCACCTTTATATCTTATAATGGAATCGTTACTGTAAATGGTTTCTAAATCTTTAACCTGTGTAGAATCGGTTAATAGCCCAATATGTTGTTTGCTAATTTGAAATGGATCTTGTTCTTTTTTACAGTTTGTTAAAATGAGTGATACTACGACGAGACTTAAAATGGTTTTTTTCATAAATAATGAATTAATGAATTTTGGGTTTAAGATTAATAATTTAATGTCGATTTATCGACTTATTTTTTCATGACGTTCATCAATATTTGGCTGTCCTGGGCTAGGTTGTGCCAAACCACTCAAATCGCCTTTAATATCCATAAGTAAAACGGGAATCCTTTTGCCGCTTAAGTTTTCGGCTAAAACCTGTAGCGACTTTGTCTTTCCTGTTTCGATAGCTCCAGCAATTAAGCCATGCCGATTCATGGTTTTTAAGGGGTTTTTTACATGAGCTCCTTTAACTGTTTCACCATCTACCATCGCAGCACCAATGGGAATATAATCGCCCTTTGTGGTATTTCTTTTGGTGATATAAGTGTAAAACACATCCTTATCATGCATGAGCTGTAAATTTTGTATAAAAATAGTATAAATTTTTGCTACCATGAAATCCTTTTTTCATGGATAATTACTGCATACTGAAGACTGCCACTGCAAACTAATTAACTATCTTTGCGAACTATGAAAGAAGCAATATTGGAGTTTGTTAATAAAGGTGAAATGCTGCCACTAATGGAGGCCTTTTATACCATTCAAGGTGAAGGTTACCATAAAGGTACTGCAGCTTATTTTGTGCGTATCGGAGGTTGTGATGTTGGCTGTCATTGGTGTGATGTAAAAGAAAGTTGGAATGCCGAATTACATCCACCTACCGAAACTTCAAGTATTGTAGAAGAGGCTTCAAAATATAGTGATACTATAGTGGTCACGGGAGGAGAACCCTTAACTTGGGATATGACCAAACTCACGTCACAACTCAAGGCTAAAGGCATGCAAGTACATATTGAAACATCGGGCGCTTATAAGCTTACTGGTGCTTGGGATTGGATTTGCTTATCGCCAAAAAAATTAAAGTTACCTACCGAAGAAATCTACCAAAAAGCTAACGAACTAAAAGTTATTGTTTATAATAAAAGTGATTTTAAATTTGCCGAAGAACAAGCAACTAAAGTTGATAAAGATTGTATTTTGTATTTGCAGCCGGAGTGGAGTAAGCGTGATAAAGTAATTCCGGAGATTGTAGATTATGTCATGAAAAACCCAAAGTGGAAGGTGTCTTTGCAAACGCATAAGTATTTAAATATACCATAAAAAAACGCATTGTCCCGATAGGTATCGGGACAATGCGTTTTTTTACTTTGTTAAATCGAAAAGCATTTAGCTCATTGGTACAGCAACTCTTACAGTTCCCCAGCCTAAATGCATAGTGCCATCTTTATCAAAAGCAATCGAGAATGCCTCTAAAGATTTGTCACTTGAAGATACAGTGCCTTTAACTCTGGCAACATCATTGGCTTCATTATAAAAATAGGAACCCCAAACGTTAAGATCGGAACTTAAAATAATAGTCCATTCTTTTTCACCCGGAATAGTAGATAAGGTATAAGTTCCTGCTTTCACTGGAGTTCCTGCAACAGCCATATCCTTATAAAATGTAATTTCGGCGGCTTCATTAGCGCCAGTTCTCCATTGTTTTCCATTTGGTGCTAATTTACTTAACGATCTCCCTTTAAGTTGAGGTCTGCTATAAACAATTTTTACAGCTTTCTCAGATACTTTATAGCTGCTTGGAAACGAAGCCGCATCCATTGGGCTCTTATCAAGACCACTAAATTTTTGTGCATTTACGTTTGTGGTTAAAAGCATTACAAATGCAAAAGCGATGGTGGTAAGAAATGTTGATTTTTTCATTGAAAAGTGTTTTTTTATTTCCACGTAGGTAGAAATCTATTAATGATTTTATTAAAAGGTTAAAGTTATATAATTTCTTTTCTCAAGTGTTTTAATGTTTTGTTAAATAGTAGAGCATAATTTGTTTTAACAGTCGGAGGTAAATCTGAAAGTTTACAAATGTTAAGTAGAATTATTTTCTTAATAAAAATAGTTATATCTAATATTTAAATCATAGAATTAAGTTATAATATGTAAGTATTATAACCATTTCTATTTTTAATATGGAATCATATTTGCATTTTTGCATCAGTAAATAAAATTTAAGAAGAATATTATGTGTGGAATTGTATGTGCATTCGATTTAAAACAAGAACCCGAAAGCTTAAGACCTCAAATTTTAGAAATGTCCAAAAAAATTCGACATCGTGGCCCGGACTGGAGCGGAATTTATAGTGATGATAAAGCCATTATGGCTCATGAGAGGTTGGCTATTGTAGATCCGGCATCCGGGAAGCAACCTTTGTTTAGCGAAGATAAAAAACTGATTTTAGCTGCTAATGGCGAGATATATAATCATCGTGAATTACGTAAACAATTTGATGGTAAATACAATTTTCAAACTGAAAGCGATTGTGAAGTTATTCTGGCATTATACAAAGAGAAAGGCGTTGATTTTATTGATGAAATGAATGGTATTTTTGGTTTTGCAATTTATGATGCTGAAAAGGATGAATATTTTGTAGCTCGTGACCATATGGGCATTATTCCGCTGTACATTGGTTGGGATCAACATGGTACTTTTTATGTCGCATCAGAATTAAAAGCCCTGGAAGGATATTGCACTAAAATACAATTGTTTCCTCCAGGACATTATATGTCAAGTAAAGATGGGGAATTTGTAAAATGGTACAATAGAGAGTGGACAGATTATGAAGCTGTTAAAGATAATGAAACCAGTATTGCAGAAATTAAAGAAGCTTTAGAAGCTGCCGTACACAGGCAACTTATGAGTGATGTGCCTTATGGTGTTTTGCTTTCTGGCGGACTAGATTCTTCGGTTACATCGGCCGTTGCAAAAAAGTATGCCGAAAAACGTATAGAATCTGATGATACACAAGCAGCTTGGTGGCCGCGGCTACATTCTTTTTCGGTAGGATTGGAAGGCTCTCCTGATTTGGCAGCGGCCCGAAAAGTAGCAGACCATATTGGTACGGTGCATCATGAAATTAAATTTACTATTCAAGAAGGTTTAGATGCTATTCGCGATGTGATTTACAATTTAGAAACTTATGATATTACGACCATTAGGGCTAGTACACCCATGTATTTAATGGCAAGAGTTATAAAATCCATGGGAATTAAAATGGTGCTTTCCGGTGAAGGTGCAGACGAGTTATTTGGAGGTTATTTATACTTTCATAAAGCACCAAATGCAAAAGAGTTTCACGAGGAAACCGTTCGTAAATTAGATAAACTTCACATGTACGATTGTTTGCGAGCCAATAAAAGTCTTGCAGCTTGGGGCATTGAAGGTCGTGTACCTTTTCTCGATAAAGAATTTATGGATGTAGCGATGCGCATCAATCCGCAAGATAAAATGATTAATGGTGAACGCATGGAAAAATGGGTTGTGCGTAAAGCATTTGAAGATATGTTACCGGAAAGTGTCGCATGGAGACAAAAAGAACAATTTAGCGATGGTGTAGGTTACAGTTGGATAGATACTTTAAAAGAAGTTGTAGAAGAAGCAGTAACCGATGAGCAATTAGCGAACGCTAAATATAAATTCCCATTACAAACACCGACTTCAAAAGAAGAGTTTTATTACCGTTCTATTTTCGCTGAACATTTCCCAAGTGATGCCGCGGCATTGTGCGTGCCTCAAGAGGCAAGTGTTGCTTGTAGCACAAAAATCGCATTAGAATGGGATGAAGCTTTTAAAAACATGAATGATCCATCTGGACGGGCTGTTGCTAATGTGCACGATGATGCTTATTAAAACTTAATTGGTATAAGTCATGAAAAAGCCTGGTTTATCCAGGCTTTTTAACATTATAACATGCAAATTTTAAACTAATTTACTGTCATTACACGTTCATAAATTATACTATACTGAAATCCATCAGGCATTAATTCATCCATTTTAGATTTAGAAATAATATCAGCCATAGGATTTGGTGTTGAGTCATCTTCAGACGGTGCTCGATAACTTAAGTAATTCATTGCATCCGATAGTTTATTAAAACCATCCCAGGTAAATACTGTAAAGCGATCTAGGTTTCCGCTAGGATATATTACTGAAGCCATTCCCCAAGCAGACATTCCATCTCCATTTTTAATATTGGTTTCATGAAATGGTTTCCAAAGCGTTTTGTTTTCTTCTATAAACTGCCCTGTGCTAGTGGGCTTCGCATAATTAACGATAGCGTACTTATAATCACCTTCAATAACAGCTTCCATTTGTACATAATAATCAAAAGTTGTCGTTGTAAAAGAGTAAGTCTCAATATCCTCTGGCTTTACATCGCCTAAAGCATCCATATTTCCGCCCCAAATATTAGCATCGAGTTGTTCTAAATTTTCATAAGAATTTACAAACACATAATTAGGCGCATCAATAGTGGTAACACCCACTTTTCTCCATAAGGTCCATCCAGTCATCAGGCCTTTATCAACAGCCGCTTTAGCAACCTTCGACCAATGTTTGGTTTCTCTTTCCTCGAATTTATCTTGGTGCTCTGCAGGAACATTACGATACTGTAAATAGGCTATTTGTGAGAAAGATGTACAAGCAAATAGCAGTGCAAATAATAGTAATAAATTTTTTTTCATGAGATATGTTTTTGATTAGCAATTCTAAAGTTATAAAAAAATATTTTAACAAGCGCAGAATATACTTAATATAAGTATGTAATTGTCTGAAAATAAATTAAGAAGCTTTTTATTATTAGATAAACAGCTTCTTTTTAATAGTTATTCGCCAACTATTTTCTTATTTAGAATTCCTTTGTCATTTTTAATTTGCAAAATGTAAGTGCCTCTTGCATATTTTGAAACATCAATATTATTTAGGAGTTGAATTTTTTACTATTAGCACCATTGATGTCTGTTTTAAATTGAATGTGTTGTTTTCATAAATTCTTAACTTTTGTATTATACCCAAATTGGTATTAAAGCTCATTAATATGAATATTCAATTACATCTATTAATACCAATTAAGTTTTAAGGCTGTCCTTTTTTAAGATTTTTAGCTACTATGATAATACTTCTAAAGAGAAAAGAATAAGTTAAATTTATTGAAAAGCCTTATTAAACAGTCCCTTTTCAGTGCTTATTTTTAAAAACATAATAAATCCCAAACACTAAAATATTGCCTCTACGAGATTTTAGTGTTTTAGTTAAAAAGCGATCATGTAAAAACTCATCAAAATCCATTTTAAGACACTTTAGAGTTATTTTAAGCCACTTTTAAGAAATTAACAAATGTTGATAAATATGTTTATGTAGCGCTAAAAAGCTTGAAATTGAAGCCTCAATTTTGTATCTTTGTTTGTGTTCAAAAGGATGCTATAAAGCATCTTTTTTTTTATGTTTATGAAACACCAAATTTGTAAGTCGTAGACCCAACAAATTTGGCTAGTTGAATTAATCCCGTTTACGTGCTGAACTTGTTTCAGTATCTAGCGAGATCTTAAAATCAAAAATTATAGATAAAAATAATATGAGTCAAGAAAAAGAAGAATTCAACAAACACAATTATTCGGCAGATAGCATTCAAGCATTAGAAGGCATGGAGCATGTGCGGATGCGTCCATCTATGTATATTGGTGATGTTGGTGTGCGTGGTTTACACCATTTAGTGTATGAAGTAGTCGATAACTCTATTGATGAAGCCATGGCTGGACATTGCGATAGAATAGATGTTATAATTAACGAAGATAATTCAGTCACAACAATTGACAATGGTCGTGGTATTCCTGTTGATTTACACAAAAAAGAAGGTGTTTCGGCACTTGAAGTGGTAATGACTAAAATTGGTGCAGGAGGAAAATTCGACAAAGATTCTTATAAAGTTTCTGGAGGATTACATGGTGTTGGTGTATCTGTAGTAAATGCATTATCTATTCATTTAAAAGCAACCGTTTACAGAGAAGGAAAAGTTTGGGAGCAAGAATTCGAACGTGGTAAATCAATGTATCCTGTTAAATCAATTGGAGATTCAGATAAAAGAGGAACTACTATAACCTTTAGACCTGATACTACAGTTTTTACGCAAACTATAGAGTATAGTTATGATACGCTGTCAAGTAGAATGCGAGAATTATCGTATCTAAATAAAGGACTTACAATTTCTATAACAGACAAACGTAATAAAGATGACAAAGGCGAATTTATTTCTGAAACATTTTATTCTGAAATTGGGTTGCCAGAATTCATAAAATATTTAGATGCTACTCGTGATCCATTAATGAAAGATGTCATTGCATTTGAAGGTGAAAAAAATGGTGTTCCTGTTGAGGTCGCCATGATTTATAACACATCGTATGCAGAGAACTTACATAGTTATGTAAACAATATTAACACACATGAAGGAGGAACGCATCTGTCAGGTTTCCGTCGTGGCTTAACACATACACTTAAGAAGTTTGCAGATAATTCGGGCTTGTTAGACAAACTAAAGTTTGATGTTGCTGGAGATGATTTTCGAGAAGGATTAACAGCTATTATTTCGGTAAAAGTGGCTGAACCACAATTTGAAGGGCAAACAAAAACCAAACTAGGGAATAGAGAAGTGTCTGCGTCTGTAAGTCAGGCGGTTTCAGAAATGCTTACCGATTATCTTGAAGAACATCCAGACGATGCAAAGATCATTGTTCAAAAAGTTATTCTTGCTGCTCAAGCGCGTCATGCTGCTAATAAAGCACGTGAAATGGTACAACGCAAAACCGTAATGAGTATTGGTGGTTTGCCTGGAAAACTATCAGATTGTTCGGAAGAAGATCCAGCAAAATGTGAAGTATTTCTTGTTGAGGGAGATTCGGCAGGTGGAACCGCAAAGCAAGGTCGTGACCGTGCATTTCAAGCCATTCTTCCATTAAGAGGTAAAATTCTTAATGTGGAAAAAGCCATGGTGCACAAGGTATTTGAAAACGAAGAAATAAAAAATATTTTTACGGCACTCGGTGTTACCATTGGTACCGAAGAGGATAGTAAAGCATTGAACCTTTCAAAATTACGATATCATAAAGTAGTGATTATGTGTGATGCCGATATTGATGGTAGCCACATCGCAACCTTAATCCTAACGTTCTTTTTTAGGTATATGAAAGAACTTATAGAAAACAACCATATTTATATAGCGACGCCACCTTTATATTTAATAAAAAGAGGTGCGAAAAAACAATATGCCTGGAGCGATAAAGAACGTGACGAAATAGTTGCCGATTTTGGTGACGGCTCCAAAATACAGCGCTATAAAGGTCTTGGAGAAATGAATGCCGAACAACTTTGGGATACGACCATGAATCCCGAATTTAGAACCATGCGGTTAGTTCAAATTGATAACGGTAGTGAGGCCGATCGTATTTTCTCCATGTTAATGGGTGATGAGGTGCCACCTCGTAGAGAATTTATTGAGAAGAATGCAATATATGCGAATATTGATGCCTAATACCAATTAAGTTTTAAAATGTCGCATATAAACCGTTTCTTTTTTGCTTACTTATCATTTAAAAATAGAACCGTAAGCTATGGCTATGCTTATAT
>CAXMOQ010000085.1:0-10982 GCA_964195015.1 uncultured Flavobacteriaceae bacterium
AGCATGGTTTTATTGTTCATATAAAGGTAACTGGCAGGATTACCTCTCTGCGTTCGGTGAACCTGAATAGGGTTGTTGCTCAAGAGAATGCAATGCAGGCGGTCGCCTGTTTGTCTTTTTGTTTTCAAGGCTTCATGCTTGAAAATTATCAGGATTACCTCTCTACGTTCGGTGAACCTGAATAGGGTTGTTGCTCAAGAGAATCCAATGCAGGCGGTCGCCTGTTTGTCTTTTTTGTTTTCAAGGCTTTAGTGCTAAGCAGCACTACGCTATAAAAACAAAAAATCCAACCACTTTAGTGATTGGATTTTCTTGGTCGGGGTGGCAGGATTCGAACCTGCGACCTCCGCGTCCCAAACGCGGCGCGATAACCGGGCTACGCTACACCCCGAATTGGTTATCTTCTAAAATTTGACCTACATAATATTTAGAACGTGTTTGACTATATAATATATAAGCATAATAATTCATGTTCCATAGCCTCTTATTTGGTGGTCACGCCTCAAGCGTGACGACCTCCTCATCCCAAACGCGGCGCGATAACAACGCTAAAGCGTCATAATCCGGGTGAGACCTGCCACGCCTTAGCGTGGTACACCCCGAATTGGTTATCTTGTATTTGCGGAGAGACGGGGATTCGAACCCCGGGTACCCTTTTGGGGTACGACGATTTAGCAAACCGTTCCTTTCGGCCACTCAGGCACCTCTCCTATTATTATGAACTTTTGCAATAAAATTGCGGATGCAAATGTAACTTTTCATCTTTAAGAACGCAACTATTTTATTTACTTTTTTAATTTATTTATTCTGGGTATTCTATACGTAAATGATAAATATTTGCTAGTTTGTGTTTTAGCACTTTTTTTATAGACTGAATTTCTTTAAAAGTCACATTCGCATTTAAAAATTGTTCTGTTGCCATTTGTTTGTTTATAATATTTTCAACAAATGTATCAATCTTCGTCGATGTTGGATCTTTTAAACTTTTTGAAGCAGCTTCAACACTATCGCACATCATTAATATGGCTGTTTCTTTACTAAATGGTTTTGGCCCAGGATAAGCAAAGTCATTCAAATTTGCACTCTCTTTAAGTTCCTTCTCTTTCATATAAAAATAGTAGACCATGCTAGTACCATGATGCGTACGAATAAAATCGATCACTCTATCTGGAAGGTTATTCTTTTTTGCTATCTCAATACCATTTATAACATGATCGATAATAATTTTTGCACTTTCCTTTGACGATAGCTCATCATGCGGATTGATTCCTGTAGATTGATTTTCGGTAAAGTAGGTTGGGCTTTTCATTTTCCCAATGTCATGATACAAGGCGCCTACCCTAACCAACATCGCATTTGCCCCAATTTCGTTAGCAGAGGCTTCAGCAAGATTGGCGACATTTAGTGAATGATGAAAAGTGCCTGGTGCCTTATTGGAAAGCTCCTTTAGCAATTTTGAATTTGTATCTGAAAGCTCCAGAAGAGAAACATCTGAAACCAAACCGAACATTTTTTCGTAAGCATAAATTAAGGGCTGTACAAACAATGTTGCTAAACCACATAGCGCAAATAACCCAAAGGTTTCCCAACGAATGGTTTCGATACTACCTTCGTGAATAACAAAAAATGCAAAATAAGCAATGATGTAAACAAGTGTAATCTGCCCTACCGAAATAAATAAATTAGCACGTTTATAAAGTTCTGAAATTGTAAGAATAGTAACGATCCCAGCTAGAATTTGCAAGAACATATATTCGTAGCTATTAGGAACAATTAAGCCCAAAAGTAAAACTGTAACAACATGTGTAAACAAGCCAAGACGAGCATCGAAAAACGCCTTTAAAACCAATGGCAAAATACATATGGGAACCACATAAATGTACTGCGAATTATAATTAACAACCAAAGTTGTTATTAAAACCATGAGTAAAATGTTAAAGAAAATAAACGTCACTTTGGTGTTGTTTTCAAAGACATCTTTTCTGTATTTACGAAGAAATAGTAATAACATTAAAAGTGCCAATGCAACCAATAACGTATATGCAAAAACAATCCAGTTATAGTTAGATTCATTCCAGACTTGTGATTCGTACTCAGATTCTAAAGATTTTAATATCTGAAATTTGTCGCCTTCAACAACTTCGCCTTTAGATATAATTAAGGTTTCTCTTTCAATACTTCCTCGCGTATATGATATTCTATCCAATTCTTCTTGTAAAACACTATCTGTAAAAGCTTTATCATAATCTAAATTAGGCTCAAAGGCATCAAAGAACAATGCCGTAAACATACCTTTGTACCTGTCTAAATTTTGATTCGTCAATGTTACGTCAAGTATGGCCGATAAATTTTCTTGTTTTATTACGTTCTTGTACGATGTGCGTTGTTTCTCAACGCGTTCATCAAGAATAACGACACTTTTTTCGGCGTCAAAATTGTAATTCTCACTTAAAATGCCATAAGTATAAAGGTCGTCTATGATTTGCTGACCAATATTAAACAAATTATCCAATTCAAATTGTGGAATAGAGTCGGGCGCTGCATTATTAAACGCCGTTTTATAAGTGGCGTCAATACGATTCTTTACATCACTGTCAATATTAAAATAAAGTATGGCGTTATCCGAAATGGTTTGTTTCTCCAAACTAATTTCATCTTCAGCCTTTTTTATTGCAAAATTAAATGGTGCGTATAAGTTTTCAGATTGCCAGGGTTTCCCGCGTTCAAAATTGTATTTAAAGCGCCCGCTCTTCGGAAATAAATACACAATTAAGAATGTCGTTGCTATAAACAATAACAGCTTATAGACAAGCGAATGATTTCTGTACAGTTTATTTATAAAGTCTTTCATATGCTCCTTAATGGTTTTCAAATGTAATAAAAATATAAGTGCGTTTTGGTACTTATAATATTGTAATAGTTCTAAGTTCTTCTAAAAAATGATTAATTTCGCAACTATAAAAATTAAACGTATTAAAAATGAGTAAAGAGGTCGTTATTGTGTCTACTGCCAGAACACCAATCGGTAGTTTTTTAGGTGCATTATCCACAGTTCCTGCTCCAAAATTGGGAGCTATTGCTATAAAAGGCGCATTAGATAAAATTGGTCTAAAACCAGAATTGGTAGAAGAAGTATTAATGGGAAACGTCGTTCAGGCAGGGACTGGTCAAGCACCCGCAAGACAGGCTGCCATATATGCCGGAATCCCAGACACCGTGCCTTGCACTACGATTAATAAGGTATGCGCTTCTGGTATGAAAGCTGTTATGCAAGCCGTTCAATCCATTGCGCTTGGAGACACCGATATTATTGTTGCTGGTGGTATGGAAAACATGAGTTTGATTCCACATTACTTGCATGCGCGAACTGGTACAAAATTTGGCGCTGCTTCTTTAATTGATGGCATGCAAAAAGATGGTCTTGTTGATGCCTATGATCAAAATGCGATGGGCGTTTGTGCTGATGCTTGCGCTACCGAATATAATTTTTCTCGCGAAGACCAAGATGCTTTTGCTGTTAAATCATATCAACGTTCGGCAGCGGCTTGGGATGCTGGAAAATTTGATGATGAAGTTGTTCCCGTAGAAGTTCCACAACGTCGTGGCGAGCCTGTCATAGTCCATAGAGATGAAGAATTTACCAATGTAAAAATAGAAAAAATTCCTGCGCTTCGTGCTGCATTTACTAAAGATGGTACTGTCACTGCTGCGAATGCATCTACAATTAATGATGGTGCTGGCGCCATGGTTTTAATGAGCAAAGAGAAAGCCGAAGCATTAAGCTTAAAACCAATAGCCACTATTAAAGGCTATGCCGATGCTGCACATGAACCACAATGGTTTACTACGGCACCTGCAAAAGCATTACCCAAAGCTCTTGATCGCGCTGGAATTTCTATCGATGATGTGGACTATTTTGAATTTAACGAGGCCTTTGCTGTTGTTGGCTTAGCTAATATGAAACTTTTAGGGCTTAATGATAACAACGTCAATGTGAATGGTGGCGCTGTTTCTTTAGGTCATCCTTTAGGCTGTTCGGGTGTAAGAATACTAATTACCTTATTAAGTGTTCTAGAACAGAATAATGCCAAAATTGGTGCGGCTGCTATTTGTAATGGCGGCGGCGGTGCATCGGCTGTTGTTATTGAACGTCACTAATCAATTTTTTACATGCAGTACGGCATTTGTAATTTAAGCATTGTTCCTTTAAGATTTGAACCTTCCGATAAAAGCGAACTTGTTTCACAATTATTATATGGTGACCATTTTAAAATTTTAGAACAACGTAAAGCATGGAGTAAAATTCGTATTGCATTTGATAGTTATGAAGGCTGGGTTGACAATAAGCAATACCTTGAAATTTCAAAAGAGAATTATAAATTCATTCAAAACACAAATCCTAAAATCTCTACGGATTTAGTTGAATTTGTTCAAGATGAACATGAGCAGTTATTTACTATTCCGCTAGGAGCGTCACTGAATGGCTTACTCGTTTTAAAACATTCCTATGACGGTAATGTCATTGAAGGACAAGGTGGCAAAGCCGATTTGATTAAAACCGCATTTTTATATCTAAACGCACCCTATCTTTGGGGCGGAAAAACACCTTTTGGTATTGATTGCTCTGGTTTTACGCAAATGGTCTATAGGCTAAACGGGTATAAACTATTTCGTGATGCTTCACAGCAGGCTACTCAAGGTGAAGCCTTAAGTTTTATCGAAGAAAGCGAACCTGGAGATTTAGCTTTTTTTGATGATGCAGAAGGACAGATTATACATGTAGGAATTATTATGAAAGATTACTATATTATTCATGCACATGGTAAAGTAAGAATTGATCGACTAGATCACTCTGGAATATATAATGTGGATAAAAGATTACACACACATAAATTACGGGTTATTAAAAAGATAGTATAAAAAAACCGCTAAAAAGCGCAGTTTTTTTATACTATAATATTTTTTTCTAATTAGTTACCACTTTCAAGAACTTCTACTTTAGCTTTAAGGGCTGTAAATTTATCGTCATCACCAGTTGCGCTATAAATATTCATCAGCGTTTTTGCAGCTTGAATATTATTAGCATCTGTATTTAAAGCATCCTCTAAATAAGGAATGGCATCTTTATATACTTGTTGTCGCATTTCCTTTAACTCATCATAGCGCAAATCATCTTTTTTAGAACTCCCTAATCCATTCATTTCTTCAATAAGGGCTTCCTCGCCACTTAATATTAAGGCTGCCATATTAATTTGTGCATTAACAAAAGTTGGATCTAACTCAATTGATCTGTTATAGTATGCTTTGGCACTTTCTATATCTCCAGATTCCGCTGCGATCACACCCAAATTATATTGCAACTCGGCATTATTCGGGTCTTTGGATGTCGCTTCTTCCAACAAGCTTTTAAACTCCTCTATATTTCCCATTTTATAGTGGACATTGGCTTCAGAAAGTAATAAATTAATGTCGTCTGGATTCTCCTTTCTAGCGTCTTTCATCGCTGCGATAGCTTTTTCGTTCTCGCCATTGCTCACATAAATAAGCGCAATGTTTTTTACGATTTCTGCCTTTTTTGATTCCGTTAAACGTTCGCCCGGTGCGATATGTGTTCCAGCTTTTACAGAAATATCACGCATGCTTTTACTTTGAAATGGCTCTTCCTCACCAGATTCTTTATTTATCGCGAAAATTTGTGTTTCAATTCCAGTAAAATCTAGATCTTTAAGTTCATTATATAAACCTAAAGCTCTATCATATTCCTGAACACTAACAGCTGTTGAAGCTGCGTAATAAAGATATAAGGTATCCGTTACCGACGCTCTATAGGCGCGTTCAAAGCTATTAGATGCAGCGCCAAAATCTTTCGCTTCGTAAGCTGTATTTCCTTTGGTCAAGAACGAATTAACCATGGCTTGTTTAAGCTCGGTTATTTCTGCTGTATAAGATCCGTTTACGTTATCTAAACTCTCTAAAGCAGCATCAATATCGGCATTACTCCCAGCGCCATTGGCGTATAGTGCCTGGGCATTTAAATAATAATACTTTGCTTTAGTTTTATCATCCATTGCCGAAAGCATCCCTTCAGTTTGACCCAATGCTGTTTTGGCTTCAGCAAAGTTGTTGCCCTTTATTGCTTTTTCCGCAGCCTTTAACTCCTTTTTTTGTGCAAAAGAAAAAGTGCTTAATAGTATTGCAAAAGCAACTACAAATAGTTTTTTCATTTTATTCAGTCTTTAAATTTAATTATCATTATTGTTTTCGTCTTCGTTAATATCAAGTGTTGTGCCACCCTCGATATCAGTAATATTTTCTATATCTTCAGAATCATCAACATCATCTTCATCGTGCATCACTTTCGCTACAGCAGCAATGGAATCTTCCTTTTTAAGATTTATTAATTTTACGCCTTGAGTCGCTCTGCCCATAACTCTTAAATCCTGAACTGCCATGCGAATGGCAATACCCGATTTATTGATAATCATTAAATCATCACTATCTGAAACTTCTTTGATGGCTACTAAATTACCTGTTTTTTCTGTAATAGAGATAGTTTTTACACCTTTTCCGCCACGATTGGTAATTCTATAGTCTTCTAAACTAGAACGCTTACCATAACCATTCTCTGAAACCACAAGGATATCCTGGCTTAAATCGTCGACAGCAATCATGCCTATTACTTCATCAGTTTTTTCATCTTGTAATCTAATACCTCTAACGCCTGATGCTCCTCTTCCCATCGGTCGTGTTTTGGCTTCCTCAAACCTAATGGCTTTACCAGATTTAAGAGCAAGCATAACCTGACTTTCTCCTGTCGTTAATTTTGCTTCTAATAAAATATCATCTTCCCTAATCGTAATGGCATTAATACCGTTAGTTCGTGGTCGCGAATACTGCTCTAAAGAGGTTTTTTTAACCTGACCTTTTTTTGTCGCCATAATCACATAATGACTGTTGATGTAATCTTCATCCTTAAGATCTTGAGTGCAAATAAAGGCTTTAACTTTATCATCCTGCTCAATATTAATCAGGTTTTGAATAGCACGTCCTTTTGATGTTTTGCTGCCTTCCGGTATTTCGTAAACACGCATCCAGAAACATTTTCCTTTTTGCGTAAAGAATAGCATGTACTGGTGGTTTGTACCCACAAATAAATGCTCAAGAAAATCTTCATTTCGTGTGGTTGATGCCTTTTGCCCAACACCTCCTCTGTTTTGTGTTTTATATTCGGTAAGCGATGTTCTTTTTATATAACCAGCATGAGAAATGGTAATGACTACCTTTTCATCAGGGATCATGTCTTCAATGCTTAAATCGCCGCCAGCATATTCAATAATAGAACGCCGTGCATCACCATACTTATTTTTTACTTCTTGTAGTTCCGTTTTAATAATTTCCATACGTCTATCCTTTTTATCTAGGATATCCTTTAAGTCTTCTATGGTTATCATTAAATCATTGTATTCTGTACGTAATTTATCCTGTTCCAGACCTGTAAGTTGACGCAAGCGCATCTCAACAATGGCGTTTGCTTGTATTTCTGAAAGCTCAAAACGTTTAATTAATTTTTCACGAGCTTCATCAGCATTTGCCGATGCTCGAATTAAAGCAATGACTTCATCAATATTGTCCGAAGCAATAATTAATCCTTCCAGAATATGAGCACGTTCTTCAGCTTTTCTTAATTCGTAAGCTGTTCTTCTTACGACAACTTCGTGTCTATGTTCAACAAAATGATGAATTAATTCCTTTAAATTCAGCATTTGTGGTCTACCTTTTACTAAGGCAATATTATTGACACTAAAAGATGATTGTAATTGGGTAAACTTATAGAGCTTGTTTAAAACAATGTTTGGTATGGCGTCACGCTTTAAAACATAAACTATACGCATTCCGTTTCTATCAGATTCGTCACGAATGGTTGAAATGCCTTCTAATTTTTTATCATTAACCAAGTCAGCAGTTTTTTTAATCATGTCTGCTTTGTTAACTTGATAAGGTATTTCGGTTACTATAACACACTCACGTCCTTTGACTTCTTCTATTATAGCTTTAGCACGCATGACAATACGACCACGTCCAGTATGAAAGGCCTCTTTTACACCTTCGTAACCATAAATAGTGCCACCTGTAGGGAAATCTGGTGCCTTTACATGTGTAATGAGCTCATCAATTTCAATATCTGTATTCTCAATATAAGCAGTGATGCCATCAACTACTTCACTTAAATTATGTGGTGGCATATTGGTAGCCATCCCAACGGCTATACCAGAGGCACCATTAACTAAAAGCCCAGGAATACGTGTTGGCAACACCGTAGGTTCTTGTAAGGTGTCATCAAAATTTAATTTGTGATCTACCGTTTCTTTATCAATATCGGCAAGCATATCTTCAGAAATCTTGCGCATACGCGCTTCGGTATAACGCATGGCGGCTGGGCTATCGCCATCAACCGACCCAAAGTTCCCTTGACCATCAACCAACATGTAGCGCAAACTCCACTCTTGAGCCATACGTACCATAGCATCATAAACAGACGTATCACCGTGTGGATGATACTTACCTAAAACTTCCCCAACAATTCTTGCAGATTTTTTATGTGCCGAATTTGCCCTAACCCCAAGTTCATGCATACCAAAAAGTACACGTCTATGAACTGGTTTTAAACCATCACGTACATCAGGAAGTGCACGTGACACAATGACCGACATTGAGTAATCAATGTAAGCCGATTTCATTTCATCTTCTATGTTAATTGGAATGAGTTTTTCTCCTTCTATCATTTATAAATAATTAGGTTATTTTTCGTTATTTTCAAATCGTGCTAATATAGGTATTTCATTAGTCTTAGTAAGTGATTATACGTCAATTTTTGAGAAATTTTATTAACAATTATAAAACGCTTTTTCGTTAATAAATATGCTGTTAATTATTTTGATTTTATAAAATTTTTTGTGTCATTTAACATATTGATTAATAATTTAAGGTATAGTTTTTGCCCATAGTAATATGTTTTAGTATTTTTAATGCAGAAAGAAGAAATTTATGGATGATAATTTTTCGCCAAGAGTAAAAGATGTTATTGCTTACAGTAAAGAAGAGGCATTGCGTTTGGGTCATGATTTTATTGGCACCGAACATTTAATGCTTGGGCTTTTGCGTGATGGTAACGGAAAGGCAATTAATATTTTAAACGCTTTAGATATCGATTTGAATCATTTAAGGCGAAAGGTCGAGATTTTAAGCCCTGCGAACCCAAATGTTGCTGTTGCCTCTAACGAAAAAAAGAACTTACATCTTACAAGACAGGCCGAACGTGCTTTAAAGACTACGTTTTTAGAAGCCAAATTATTTCAAAGCACATCGATTAATACGGCACATTTATTATTGTGCATTTTAAGAAATGAAAATGATCCTACAACAAAGCTTTTAAACAAACTTAAAGTAGATTATGAAAACGTTAAAGAACAATTTAAATTTATGATAACTAGCGATGAAACTTATTTAGATTTACCAAAATCAGAATCATTTTCTGATGAAGACGACTCTACAGAAGGTGAATCTAAAGACAACCCTTTTGGACAATCTGCAACAAAAGGAACAAAAAAATCTAAAACACCCGTTTTAGATAATTTTGGTAGAGATTTAACGGCGATGGCCGAGGAAGGAAAACTTGATCCCGTGGTTGGCCGTGAAAAAGAAATACAACGCGTGTCTCAAATATTAAGCAGACGTAAGAAAAACAATCCGCTTTTAATTGGCGAACCAGGCGTTGGCAAATCTGCCATTGCAGAAGGATTGGCCGAGCGCATTATAAAACGTAAAGTGTCCCGAACTCTTTTTAATAAACGTGTGGTAACACTTGATTTAGCTAGCCTTGTAGCCGGCACGAAATATCGAGGGCAGTTTGAAGAACGCATGAAAGCGGTAATGAACGAGCTTGAAAAGAATGATGATGTTATCCTTTTTATTGACGAAATCCACACCATTGTTGGTGCCGGTGGTGCTACGGGAAGTTTGGACGCCTCCAATATGTTTAAGCCTGCACTGGCACGTGGCGAAATTCAATGTATTGGTGCAACGACACTTGACGAATACAGACAATATATTGAAAAAGATGGTGCTTTGGAACGACGTTTCCAAAAAGTAATTGTAGAGCCTACAACGGTTGTTGAAACCATTGAAATACTTAATAATATAAAAAGTAAATACGAAGACCATCATAATGTAGATTATACACCCGAAGCCATTGACGCCTGTGTTTTTCTAACAAATCGCTATATGACCGAGCGCTTTTTACCGGACAAGGCCATTGATGCTTTAGATGAAGCCGGATCTCGTGTTCATATTACAAATATTGAAGTCCCAGAACAGATTTTAGAATTAGAAAAGCAACTTGAGGCTGTTAAAGAGACCAAGAACTCGGTCGTTAGAAAACAGAAATACGAGGAAGCCGCAAAATTAAGAGATGACGAAAAACGCCTTGAAAAAGAATTGTCTGTTGCTCAAGAAAAATGGGAGGAAGAAACCAAACAGCATCGCGAAATTGTAACCGAGGATAATGTTGCCGACGTAGTTTCTATGATGACTGGTATTCCTGTAAATAGAATTGCGCAAACCGAGATTAACCGACTTGCCAAACTGCCGGAACTTATAAAAGGAAAAGTTATTGGTCAAGACGAAGCTGTCGCAAAGGTTGTAAAAGCAATTCAGCGTAATCGTGCCGGACTTAAAGATCCAAATAAACCCATCGGGTCATTTATCTTTTTGGGGCAAACAGGTGTCGGTAAAACACAATTGGCCAAAGTTTTGGCTCGAGAATTGTTTGACAGTGATGACGCCCTTGTACGTGTGGATATGAGTGAGTATATGGAAAAATTCTCGATTTCTCGATTGGTTGGAGCCCCTCCCGGCTATGTTGGTTATGAGGAAGGAGGACAGCTAACCGAGAAAGTAAGAAGGAGACCATATAGAGTTATCCT